>JBOGFE010000298.1:0-4258 GCA_050741935.1 Acidimicrobiia bacterium
CACCGGGGCCGCCCTGGCCGTCGCCGTGGCCTTCGCCGCCGCCGGGTTCTGGTGGTTCGACGGCCTGGCCGCCACCCGGGCGGCCTACGTCACCGGTGTGGCCGGCCGCCGGCCCTACGGCTACTTCCTGGTCGCCAACCTCGCCGCCTTCGCGGTGGTGGTCGGCCCCGCCACCGCCGCCGCTCTCACCCGGGGGCGGGCCGGGGGCGCCGGCGACGGGAGCGCGGCCCGGGGGCTGGGGCTCCTGGTCGGTGGGGCCGCCCTGGCCGTGGTCGTGGCCGACCTGTCCGGACTGTCCAAGGCCGAGGTGGAGCGGATCTGGTTGCCCTTCGTCCCCTGGGTGCTCCTGGCCACGGCCCGGCTCGGCCGGAGCCGGGCCTGGCTGGGCCTCCAGGCCGGCGTCGCCCTGGCCATCGCCGTCTCGGTCCGGACGCCCTGGTGAGCGCGCCACCGCCCCGGGTGCTGGTCGTCGAGGACGACGCCACCGTGGCCGAGGTCGTCCTGCGCTACCTGGAGCGGGAGGGCTTCGAGGTGGAGACGGTGGGCGACGGCCTGGTCGCCCTCGACCGGGCCCGGGAGGCCCTCCCCGATGCCGTGGTCCTCGACCTGATGCTGCCCGGTCTCGACGGTCTGGAGGTGTGCCGGCGCCTGCGGGCCATGGCCCCCATCCCGGTCATCATGCTCACCGCCCGGGGTGAGGAGGACGACCGGGTCCTGGGGCTCGAGCTCGGAGCCGACGACTACGTCACCAAGCCCTTCTCCCCCCGGGAGCTGACCGCCCGGGTCAAGTCGGTGCTGCGCCGGGCGGCGGGCCCCCTGGCCGCCGCCACCGTGGCCGGCGAGCCCGAGGTCCTCACCGCCGGCACCCTCGAGGTCGACACCGCGGCCCGGGACGTGCGGGTGGGCGGGGAGCTCGCCGCCCTCACCGCCCGCGAGTTCGAGCTGCTGGTGTTCCTCATGCGCCGGCCCCGGAGGGTGTTCCGCCGCGAGGAGCTGCTCGAGCACGTCTGGGGCTACACCTACGGCGACACCTCCACCGTCACCGTCCACATCCGGCGCCTGCGGGAGAAGGTGGAGGCGGACCCTTCGGCTCCGGTGCACCTCCAGACCGTCTGGGGCGTCGGCTACCGCTTCGACCCATGAGCGGGCGGGCGCGATGACCGGGGCCGACGTCCTCGAGCTGTCGGGGCTGGCGGTGGGGGCGGCCGTGCCCGTCAGCCTGGCCGGCGCCGGCGTCCTCTACCTGCTGCGCCGGCGGTCCATGGGGGTCCAGGCCGCCGCCGTCGTGCTCACCGCGGTGGGGGTGGTGGCCGCCGGGGCGTGGGCCGCGGCCTCGGCCATGTTCGTCTCGGCCCACGACCTCCAGGCTCTCGGTGTCGTGCTCGTCGCCGCCGGGACGGCCGGTACCGCCACCGCCCTCATCCTCGGGGCCCGCCTCGGCCGGGCCAGCCGGGACCTGGTCGAGGTGGCCCGCCGGATCGGTGCCGGCGACGCCGGCGGGCCGGCCAATGGCGGCGGGCCCCCGGTGTCGCGGGAGCTGGCCACTCTGGCCCGGGAGCTCGACGACATGTCGGCCGCCCTGGACCAGGCCCGTACCCGGGAGCGGACCCTGGAAGCCTCCCGCCGGGAGCTGGTGGCGTGGGTCTCCCACGACCTGCGCAGCCCTCTGGCCGCCATCCGGGCCATGGCCGAGGCGCTGGAGGACGGAGTCGTCTCCGATCCGGACACCGTGGCCAACTACCACCACCGGCTCTCCGGCGAGGTGGACCGCCTGGCCGGCCTGGTCGACGATCTCTTCGAGCTGTCGCGCACCCAGGCCGGCGTCCTGCGCCTCCAGGTCGAGATGGTGTCGCTGTCCGACATCGTCTCCGACGCCCTCTCCGGTGCCGTCCCGGTGGCGGAGGCCAAGGGTGTGCGCCTGGAAGGCCACCTGCGGGGGGCCTGTCCGGAGCTCGAGCTGTCCACGCCCGAGGTGGCCCGGGCCCTGCGCAACCTGCTGGAGAACGCCATCCGGCACACCCCGGCCGATGGCACGGTCTCGGTGGAGGCCGGGGTGGAGGGGGACGCCGCCTACGTGTCGGTGGTCGACGCCTGCGGCGGCATTCCCGAAACCGACCTGGAGCGGGTCTTCGACGTCGCCTTCCGGGGCGAGGCGGCCCGGACGCCGGGCCGGGGAGCGGGACTCGGACTGGCCATCGCCCGGGGCATGGTGGAGGCCCACGGCGGGGAGATCGATGTCCGCAACGAACCCGAAGGGTGCCGCTTCACCGTGCGCCTGCCTCTGGGCGACGGGGCCGGGTGACCCCCCGCCTCGTCCTCGTGACCGGAGGGGCCGGCTTCATCGGCTCCCACGTGGTCGACGCGCTGGTGGACGCGGGCGTCGGCGTCCGGGTGCTCGACGTCCTGTATCCCACCCACGCCGACAAGCCCGGCTACCTCAACCCGCACGCCGAGTACGTCTTCGACGACATCCAGAACGGCGCCGCCGTGACCGACGCCCTGGCCGGCGTCGACGCCGTCTGCCACCAGGCGTCCATGGTCGGACTAGGGGTCGACTTCGCCGACGTGTGCGGCTACGTGTGGAACAACGACGCCGGCACCGCCGTGCTGCTGTGGGCGCTCCACCGGAGCCGGTTCCGGGGCCGGCTCGTCCTGGCCTCCTCCATGGCGGTGTACGGCGAAGGCGCCTACCGCTGTGCCGCCCACGGTCCCGTCCGGCCCGGGCCCCGCCCGGTCGGGTGGCTCCAGGCCGGCCGCTTCGAGCCGCCCTGTCCCCGCTGCGACGCTCCCCTCGAACCGGAGCCGGTGGACGAGGAGGCCCCGCCCGAGCCCCGCAACGTCTACGCCGCCACCAAGCTCCACCAGGAGCACCTCTGCGCGGCCTACGCCCGGGAGCATCCCGGCGTGGAATGCACCGCCCTGCGGTACCACAACGTCTACGGTCCCCGTATGCCCCGGGACACCCCCTATGCCGGTGTGGCCAGCATCTTCCGCTCCGCCCTGGAGGCCGGACGGCCCCCGCCCGTCTTCGAGGACGGCGGCCAGCGCCGGGACTTCATCCACGTGGCCGACGTGGCCCGGGCCAACGTGCTCTCCCTCACCCGTCCCGAGCCCGTCGCCGGCGCCTACAACATCGCCACCGGCCGGCCCCGGACCGTGCTGGAGATGGCCCGGACGCTGAGCGCCGCCTTCGGGCCCGGCGCCCCCGAGCCCCGGGTGACCGGCGAGTTCCGCCCCGGCGACGTCCGCCACGTGCACGCGTCGCCGGAGAGGGCCCGTCAGGCGCTCGGCTTCACCGCCGAGGTCGACTTCGCCGCCGGCATGGCCGAGTTCGCCCGGGCCCCGTTGCGGGCGGCCGCCCCCCGAGCCGAGAGCTGAGCGCTCCCGGTGCTGGTCAGTTGGTGTTCAGGAGCGGTCTGTTTTGCTGGAGTTAACCCCGTTGTGGCTGGGTACCGGTCTGGGGACCGACGAGGGAGGTCGCGGGATGGCACGGCCGCGCAGGCTCAGAATTCTCCTGGTGGGTGGGCTCCTGGTGGCCCAGGCCCTGGCCGGTGAGGCCGGGGGCGCCCAACCCACCTTCACCGTCAACCCGAGCTCGGGTCCGCCCGGTAGCGCGTACGAGGCCGCCGCCTCGGGACCGGGCAACACCTGCCCCAACCCGAGCGACGTGGTCATCGTCGCCTTCACCGACGCCGGGGGCAGCGAGTGGGAGTCCGAACCCATCCCCGTTGCGCCCGACGGCTCGTGGCGGGCCACGTTGACCGTGCACCAGAACGCCTATCCGGGGACGGCCGAGCTCGAGGCCGGATGCCACGAGGCGGCCACCGCCGACGAACCGAACCTGCTCTACGCCTTCGGCTCGTTCACCGTCACCGGCTGAACCTGAGCCGGGGTGCTCACTGGGCCAGGTTGAGCAGGAACGTTCGCTTGATCTCGGTGATGAAGCGCATCTGCCGGTCGCCGACGAACTCGCCCGCCTCGACGTGCTCGCCGGTGAAGGCGCGCATCTGGCAGTCGGGGAACTTGCCCCCCAGGCTCTTGAGCGAGCCCGACCCGTCGGTGGAGCGGTAGAGGTTGACGACCTCGTGGGAGGCGGTCACGAGCATCGTGCCGTCCGATGACTGGCGGGCCACCGACACGGAGTGGCTGTTCATGAGCTTGCCGATGTAGGTCGGCTTGTTGGTCACCCCGGGAGTCAGGGTGTTGAAGCGGTACATCCGGGCGCTCGGACTGGTCTTGGTCACCAGGACGAGATACC
>JBOGFE010000299.1:0-10096 GCA_050741935.1 Acidimicrobiia bacterium
GCCGTCAGCGGCCCGGAGCACCACCGGCACGGCCCGTCCTCCGGCGGCCATCTCGAGCGCCTCGTCGGCCAGAGCGGCGCACCACGCCCACCCCGCCCCCGACGCCAGCGGGCTCTCGGTGGCCTCCCGTTCCGGGACGCCCGACACCGACCGCCGGCTGAGCAGGAGTTCGAGCGCCACGCCGGCCGGCACCCGGAGGATGGGCACGAGCCACGGATGGAATCCCGGTGCCCGCCGGACACCGCGCCGCCCGCCCCGGGTCAGCGGCACGACGTTGCTCGGGACGACCCGGCCCGTCCCGGCCTTGACCGGCGTGGTCGGGAGCGGCCGGTCCCCCTCGGTGGGGAGGAGGAGATGCAGGCGGATCGGCTCGGCCCGGCCGGCGGCCTCGGAGGTCAGGCCGAGGACGGCCGGCAGCCCCCTGGCGGCCACGGCGAAGCTGTGCCGGCGGGGCCCGAGCTCGTCGTCGTCACCCCGCCGGGCCCGCGCCACGAGCCGGCTGTCCTCGGCCCAGAAACAGAACCCGCGACCGGGCGACCAGAAGGCGTGGGCGACGAGCACCGCAGGAAGGCTAAGGGAGCGGCTGCAGCGACCGGCCCACGTAGACGGTGACTCGATCGCGGATGTCGCGCTCGGTGAGGCCGAGCGCTTCGCCGAACAACCCGAGGGTGAACTGCTGGAAGACGATCCAGTCGATCATCTCGTCGACGTCGCGATCGGCCCGCACTTCGCCGCGATCGATGGCCTCCTGGAGGATCGGCCGCCAGAAGTCCTGCTCCACCATCCGGAACCGTTCATGGAGGGAGAGTTCGGCGATCCACTCCGTCGCCTCGCCGCCGGCGACGAGGGCACGGAAGTACCGGTGCTCGACGGTGGCCAGCGCCCCCAGGCAGGCGGCCTCGATGACCCGGTCAAGCCCTTTCCGGCGGTTGACCTTCCTCTTGACGTCGGCCAGCAGGTCGGCCGCCTGGCGGACGATGACCTCGAGCACGACGTCCTTCTTGGAGCGGAAGTACGTGTAGACGGTCGGTCGGGAGATCCCCGCCTCTCGAGCGATGTCGTCCATGCTCGTCTTGCGGAACCCCCGCCGGTCGATGCAGACGAGGGCCGCTTCGTACAGCCGATCAATCGGCTGGTCTCCGAGGACAGGCTTGGGACCCGGCGCATTCGGAGATCGTTGGGTGAGTGTCATCGTCGGTCGCACCTCGAAAAGAGAATATTGACACTTTTTAAATAGTGTCAGTATTATAGCCCCGTGACGACAGCGGGGCTGAGCACGGGGCTTTCTGTCCATGCGCCGGAGACCGACCTGATCGGCGTCTTTGCCGGTGACGGGGCGTTCGAGCCCGACACGGTCCACACCCACTACTTCGGTTTTCAGGTGCCGGACGCGGGCATCGGCGCCTACACCTACATCCGCTACCAGCCTTGGTTCCCGCTCTGCCAGGGGGGCGTCGTCATCTTCCAGGGGCTCGATCACCGGGTCGTGCTCGACGCCGCCTATCTCGACTACCGGATGGCGATGCCGTACCCGGCGGTCGACAGATCCCGGATCACGACGGCCAACGGCTACTCCGTCGAGTTCCTCGAACTCGGCCGCAGTGCCCGGATCACCTATGAGAGTCCTGAGGCGGCCTTCGACATCACCCAGGTGGCCGTGACGCCGCTGGTGGCCCGGGGGGCGGTGATCCCCGGCGAGAACCTGCACGCGTCGCACGAGCCGGGCGGCAGCGAGCAGTTCATGCACTGCACCGGCGAGCTGTGGCTGCGGGGAGACACCTACCCGGTGGACTGCTACATGCCGCGGGACCGGTCGTGGCGCCAGAGCCGCACCGAGGCCCGGAGCGGCCGGCACGATCCACCCATCGCCTGGACGCCGATGTACTTCCCCGAGGCCGACCTCGCCTTCAACCAGGTCGGTTTCGAGTCGCCCGGGACCGACGCGCTCTGGGACGGGCCGCTGTCGGTACCGCCCGGGTTCCCCTTCCACCACTTCGCCTGGGTCTGCGACCGCGGCACGCTCCGCCCGGTCGTGTCGGTGCATCGCTCGGTGGATGCCCTGCACCCGTATGTGCCCGCACCGCTGCGGCAGACAATCGTCGCCGGGGACGCCGCCGGTGTGACCTACCGCTTCACCGGCGAGCCTTGGCCCTGGCGCCGATTCCCGCCTGGCCCAACGCCGGCACCTATGACAGCGTCGTCCGCTGGACGGACGAGGCCGGCCGGATCGGTTACGGACCCGGCCAGGGCATCTGGTACGACGCCTTTCAACGGCTGGTGAAGGAGCGGGGACATGGCCGGTGAGGCCTGGGATCTCCTCCACCAACCGGACACCGCCGACGCTCACTGGTCGACCGACAACGTGGGCGAGGCGGCGCCCGGCGTGCTCACACCGCTGAGTTGGAGCCTCTGGGGGACGACCGGCGATCGGGCACCCCGGGAGGTGGCGTTCCGCCTGGGTGTCTTCTCCCGGCGTGACCGCCGCGCCTTCCCCGCTATCGTGCGCCCCTTCTACGGGCGGATCGCCCTCCGCGTGGAGTTCGTGGGGACGGTCGGTGACCGGATGCCCGGCGTGACCGGCGAGGAGGCGGTGCAGAGCCTGTGCGGGCGGGCGCCGGAAACGATGAGCTTCCGGCCGACCACGCTCCGGTATCCCGTCATCGCCGGAAGGCTGCTCCGCGTCATGTTCGCCACTCCGCAGGCCATCCGGACGGTGGCCGCGGAGACGGACCGGTGGTGGCGCCGGCGGATCCAACGGCTGCCCGACCTGACCCTGGAACAGGCGAAGGCGGTCCTGTCGGACGCGTCCCACCGGTTCGACCAGACCCTGACCCTCCACTCGCTCGGGCTTCTCGCCATCATGCAGCCGCTGCTGGTGGCGGTGACCGATCTCGTCGAGCGCGCCGGGATCGGCGACGTCGGCGCCCTGAGCGGCAGCGGCGGCGCCGAGATGGCGATCATCGACGACATCTGGAAGGCGTCCCGCGGTGAACTGGGTGTCGCCGACGTGGTCGCCAACCATGGTTTCCACGGCCCACGAGAAGGCGAGATCTCGAGCCGGGTCTGGCGCGAGGACCCCGCTCCCCTCGAACGGATGATTCGCCGGTACGCCGGCTGCGACGACGAGGACAGCCCCCTGCGGCGGGCGCTTCTGGCCCGGCAGCAGCTACCCGAGCTCCAGCGGGCCGTCGTGGCCGCGCTGCCGGTGGCCCGCCGGCCCGCGGCCCGGGTGGTGTTGGAGCGGGCCGCCCGGCTCCTCCCACTGCGCGGCGTGGGGAAGCGGGCGTTCCTGCAGTCACTCGACGTCGCCCGGGGCGCCACCCGGCGCCTCAGCGAGCTGCTGGACGTCGATGCCTTCTATCTGACCGCCGACGAGCTGGCCGGACCGCTGCCCGCCGACGCTGGCACCCTCGTCGCCCGGCGGCGCCAACGCCGACGGGAATACGAGGCCCTGGCGATTCCGAACATGTGGCGGGGCACGCCCGAGCCGACGACCGCCCCGCCGCGGCACAACGGCGCCCGGAGCATCGGCGGAGTCGGCGTCAGCGCCGGGATCACGGAAGGGCTCGTCCGGGTGGTCACCGACCCGGGGTTCTCCGACGTGGAACCGGGAGAGATTCTCGTCACGCCGACCACCGACCCGAGCTGGGCATCGGTCATGTTCCTCTCCAGCGCTCTCGTCGTCGACATCGGCGGGCCGCTGAGCCACGCCGCCGTCGTGGCCCGCGAGCTCGGTATCCCCTGCGTGGTCAACACCCGCCATGGAAGCCGGGTACTCCGCACCGGCGACCGGGTCCGTGTCGACGGCACCGAGGGCACGGTCGAGGTTCTCTGTCACGCCACGGAGGGCCGATGACGTCGTTGCGCCGCCTGACCGCCGTCGCGGTCCTGACCGTCGTCGTCGCCGGCGGTTGCGGCTCCCGCGTCGACGAATCCAGGCTGCGGGCCGCCAACGGCCTCCCGCCTGGCACCATCCGGTCGGCCCGCGCCGCGGCCGAGGGCGTCGCCGACCGCCCGGGCGCCACCCCCGGCCTACGGGGACCCACGGCTGCCGGTGCCGCGGGTGGGCCGCCGGCGGTGGCCGCCCTCGGATCGTCCGCCCCCGAGGCCGTTGTGGTCGGCCCGGCCACAGCTGCCGGGTCATCGGACAAGGCCGGGTCGCCCCCCGCGGTCGAAGAGAGGCGGCGGAACCCCGAACCAACCCATGCTGCCGCCGTGCCGGGGCCGCCGACGGGAGGATCACCCCCGTCGCCACCGGCCGCGCCGGCCCCGGTCAAGGGCAGCGGAACCGACGTCGTGTTCGGATCCTTCGGCGTGCAGTCCGGCGTACTGGGGGCGATCACCCGGCCGGCCCCGGCCGGCGTCCGGGCCTGGGCGGCGTCGCTGAACAGCCGGGGCGGGCTCAACGGCCACCGGATCCGTCTCGTGGTCGGCGACGACGGTGGCGAACCGGCCAGGACGCAGGTGGTCGTGCGGCAGATGGTGGAGCAGGAGGGCGTCGTCGCCTTCCTCAACCCCTTCTCGTTCACGCTGTCGGCGGCGCTCCCGTATCTCGAGAGCAAACGGGTGCCCGTCATCGGTGGCACCAACTCCGACCAGAACGAAGACAAGTCGGCGATCGTCTTCCAGCCCCTGCTCGGCGCCGACGACGGAATCGCCTGGTCGTTCCTGCTCACCATCGCGGCCCAGACCACCAAGCAGCGCATCGCCCTCATCTACTGCCGCGAGGTCGCCCAGTGTGACCATCAGCGGAGCCGCATCAAGAGCAAGCTGCCCTACGCCGGCCTCGAGTTCGTCTACGAGGCGCAGGTGTCGCTGGCCCAGCCGGACTACACGGCCGAGATGCTCGGGGCGCAGCGGGCGGGGGCGGACGTGATCATGGCGCTCATCGACACGGCCAGCGTCATCCGCCTGGCCCGCTCGGCCCACCGGCAGGGCTACGACCCGATCTTCTCCGGTCCCCACAACCTCGAGTCGGAACAGACCTTGACCGCCGGCCAGGAACTCGAGGGCCTCCTCGTCCCCAGCCGTCTCGCTCCGTACCCGACATCGCCCAAGATGGCGGACTACCGGGCGGCCATGGCCGACTACCAGCCCGGGGAACCCCTGGGCGGCTTCGGCACCGGCGGGTTCGTCGTCGGGGAGCTGCTCGAGAGGCTGGGCCCGGTCATCGGCGAACCGGTGACCAGCCAGGGGTTGATCTCGGCGCTCTACACCCTCCGGGGCGAAACGCTCGGCGGGGTCCTCCCCGGCATCTCGTTTCCCCGCGGCCCTGACCGCACGCAGGTGAACCTGTGCATCGTTCCCACCACCCTCCGAGGGGGCACGTTCGTCGCCCACGACCCGGCGGAAACGTTCGTCTGCGCACCGAACTGGAAACCCGAGCGATAGCGCGGGCCGGCTGCGGGCGGTGAACGGTGCCCGGCGGTACGGTGACGCCAATGGGCGATCTCGATCGGCCGCCACGAGGAGCGCCCGAGCATCTGATCGGACGTGACAAGGATGTGGAGTTCCTTCGCACGTTCGTCGATGCGGCCGCCGCAGCGGCAGCGGCGCCGCTTCCGCCTGTCCTACCGCTCAGTGCGCGACTTCGGTCGGTTTTCGCGGTCGACGAGCTCCGAGCGTCAACGGGTCCACCGGGCGCTGGCCGAGCAGCTCACTGATCAGCCTGAGCGGCAGGCCTGGCATCTGGCCGAGGCAGCCGTCGGACCCGACGAGGAGGTTGCCGCGCTCGTCCGACGGGTCGCGCTCAGCAAGTTGCGGCGGGGCGACTCGGTTGGCGCCGTCGCCGGGCTGCTCCGCGCCGCCGAGCTCTCCCCGTCTCCCTCCAAGCGCTTCGACGGGCTGGCGGAGGCGGCCTATCTCGGGGCGTGCGCGACGGGTGATCTGGGTGACGTGCCGCGATTGCTCGACCGGGCGCGTCGGGCGGATCCCGAAGGCGGCGGCTCGTTGGCCGGCGCGGTTGTTGGCGCGCACTACCTGCTGCACAGCGACGGTGACATCGACACCGCCCACGGCCTCCTCGCCGGCGCGATCGAGAAGCATGCTGGTCCGTTCGATGTCCACGACCCACACGTCACCGAGGGGTTCTACACCCTGCTCATAGTGTGCTTCGTCGGTGGGCGGGCCGAGCTGTGGGAGCCCTTTCACGCCGCACTCGAAAGGATCGTGCCGCATCCTCCTGAGCTCCTCGCCATCCTGGCCAGGACGTTCGCCGACCCCGCTCGCACCGCGCT
This sequence comes from Acidimicrobiia bacterium, assembly GCA_050741935.1. GTDB lineage: Bacteria > Actinomycetota > Acidimicrobiia > IMCC26256 > BP-133 > CAWBJP01. The sequence goes on from JBOGFE010000299.1 coordinate 6,237, forward strand.
GCCCGCGCTCGGCCGGCTGGATGGCGCGGTCGCGCAGCTGAGCCAGGAGATCAACCCGACCCGCATCGTGCGCTTCTGCGTCGCGGCTTCGTACGTCGATCGTCTGCCGCGTTGCCGCGACGCGTTGAGCCGGGCGATCGACCACGGTCGCGAGGGTGGTGCCGTCACTTCGGCCATCGGAGCGCTGTCCCTGATCAGCATCGATGACTTCTTCGGGGGCCGCTGGGACGAGGCTCTTCAGCTGACCGCCGAGGGCCTCGAGCTCTGCGAGACCCATGGCTACCGGCTGCTGTCATGGCCAGGGGTGTTCCTCCAGGCGCTGGTCGGGGCGGCACGCGGTGACGACGAGACAGTTCGGACCCTGACCGACGAGATGACGGCGTGGGCGGCCCCCCGAAGGGCTGGCACGGTCCAGTTCTACGCCTCGCACGCCAGGACACTCGCTGCCCTCGGGCGAGGCGATTTCGAGGGCGCCTACCAGCACGCGACCGCGATCAGCCCAGCAGGGGTGCTTGCCTCTCACGTCCCGCATGCACTCTGGCTCGTCATGGACCTCACTGAGGCCGCCGTCCGTACCGGCCGCCACGTCGAAGCGGCAGCTCACGTCGCCGCCGCCCGCGCCGCCGGCATCGCGGGGATCTCGCCACGACTCGCCCTGATCACGGGCGGAGCGGCGGCGTTCACCGCACCGGACCAGGAAGCCGTCGAGCTGTTCGAGGAAGCGCTCGCCATCCCCGGCGCCGAGCGGTGGCCATTCGACCTGGCCCGTGTCCAGCTTGCCTACGGTGAGCGCCTCCGGCGGGCCAAGGCGACGAGCGAAGCCCGCGCAAATCTCAGCGCCGCCCTCGACACCTTCCAATGGCTCCGAGCCCAGCCATGGGTGACACGAGCCGGCAACGAGCTGCGGGCCACCGGTATCTCCGTCGGGCAGGCCCACGCCACCGGGCCGGCAGCGCTCACCCCCCAGCAACGGGAGATCGCGATGCTGGCGGCCGCGGGCCTGACGAACAAGCAGATTGGCGAACGGCTCTTCCTGTCCCCTCGCACCGTGGGAACCCACCTGTACCAGCTCTTCCCGAAACTGGGGATCAGCTCGCGCGCCGCACTTCGAGACGCACTGAAGGATCTGCCCGACGACTCAGTCATTTGGACGGGTGCGATCCGCCCCGGCCTCGACGTATACCTCTCCCTACAGGTCGTACGAGAAGGGGAGGTCACGATGAACGACGGTCAGCCAACGTCGCGGGTCGTCCTGGTACACGGCGGTTTCGTGGACGGGTCCGGGTGGCAAGGGGTGTACGACCTCCTGAAGAGGGACGGCTACAACGTCAGCGTCGTCCAGAACCCGACCCTGTCCCTCGAGGGCGATGTCGCCGCCACGAAGCAGGTCATCGACGCGCAGGACGCGCCGGTGATCCTCGTCGGCCACTCCTATGGGGGAGCCGTCATCACCGAGGCCGGCACCCACCCCAAGGTGGCGGCCCTCGTCTACATCGCGGCCTTCGCTCCGGAGAAAGGGGAGTCGGTGAACACACTGATCGCCGACCCGCCGCCCGGGGCGCCGGTGCCCCCGATTCTGCCGCCCCAGGACGGCTTCCTGTTCCTCGACCGAGAGAAGTTCGCAGCTTCGTTCGCCGCCGACGTGAGTGCCGAGCAGGCCGCGTTCATGGCCGACTCGCAGGTCCCCTGGGGTGTTGGCGCCCTGAGCGGGACCGTCACGGAGCCGGCATGGCGGATCAAGCCCAGCTGGTACCTCGTCGCCAGTGACGACCGGATGATTCCCCCGCCGGCTCAGCGCGCCATGTCCGAGCGTGCCGGCTCGACCGTGACCGAGGTCGCGGGCAGTCACGCGGTCTATGTCTCTCAGCCGCAGGCCGTGGCGGCTGTCATCGAGCAGGCGGCTGAAGCGGTGAGCTCCTCCGTTCGTTAGATGGCGGATCACGAGATCAGCCGAACACGATCTGTCCAGCCTCAGCCGAGACAACACACCGCCCCCGCCAGGATTCGAACCTGGGCACACGGTTTAGGAAATTGAATCCGGGCAAGGCGCCGACCAGCACCGATACACGAATGCGCTGCTCAGGCGCCGGATTCCCTGGTCCGTCCTGCGCCTTCATTGACCGAGATGATCCATTGCTTGTTCCACGTGTGTTCCACGGTAGAGCGCTTTCGGCGACTCCGTTGTGCGACTCGTGGTGTCGCTTGCCACGCTGATTGGGACCCACCCTGAGGCCGGTGTCCGAACTGGCCGGCTGACCCTAGAAGGTCACGAGTTCTCGCTTGGCTCGCCCGCTCGGCGTGGTGCTCTCAAAGCCGAGCACCATTCGCAGATCGAGGGCGTGGGCGATTCGGGTCAGTGTGTCGAGGTTCGTGCGATGCCGGCCGCTCTCGATCCGCGAGATCTGCGAGTGGCTCGTGCCCACGAGGTCGGCGAGTTGTTGTTGGCTGAGGCCCTTGTCCATCCGGTACTTGATGAGGAGCCAGGCAATCTCCCGGAACCCTTCCCGTTCCGCTCGTTGGGCGCGGTACTCAGGGCTACGAGCCGCCCGACGGGCAGACGCTTGATCAGCGGTGCTGCCCACTGAGCTCGGCGTGACGTCGCGCTGCGTCTTGGAAGACACGCGCCGGGCAGCCTCTGGCGCCGAGACCGTTCGAGTTGAGGAGCTGGCGGGGCGGGCCATGAAGAGATCTTATCACTTTTGATAAGGAAGGCAATAGGGTCGCTACGGTGCATCGCGGCCGGCGGCTCGGGGAGGTCGACGAAGTCGTCGATTCATCCGCTCACGGAAGTCCTCGAACCGCTCCTTGGCGATGTCGATGTCCGCTTGGGGGAGAGCGCCGGTCCGCTTCTCGAGGGCGTGGAGGAGGACGAAGAGGTTGCCCGACCTCTGGTACAGGATCCGGTAGAGGTCTCGCCCGTAGTGGCAGCGAAGCTCCCGCAGTTGGCCTTCGACCTGGGAGCTGTGCGGGAAGGGAAGGGGAGGGTCGTTGCTGGCCGTCCGGTTGAGGAGGTTGATCTTGTAGTCGATCTCCTCCTGTCGTTCGGGCGCAAGGCCGTCGATGAAATCGTTGACGGGTTCAACCCCGTTGTTGTCGCGGTAGTAGACGGCCTGCACGACGGGCGAGTCTAGGAACAGGCTGGCCGGCGTGGATTGTCATGCCGAGGGAAAGGGCTCTCCGGTCTCGGAGCGCGCTATCCCGTGGGCGCCACCCTCACCGTCAACCTTCGACTACTGGTGGACAGGCGTCGGTCGTCCCGAAGTGGCGGTCGGCCGATCACTGTGCAGGAGTTCCGGGACCAAGCCTGCGCTTCGTTCTTGCCTCCTGCTTCGCAAACGGAGTTGCCGAATCGGGCGTGGTTCTTGTGCCTTCTTGTGTCAGCCCTACCTGGCGTCGTTCTGTCGCGCCACCGAACCGGCGGTCGGGGGCACCCCGGCGGAGCGATACCGAGCGGTTTCGAGGTGCCGCGCGAGAGCGCCGAACCCGAGAGAGAACGGCACCTTGCGATTGGGGCCGTTGCCCACCCTGCTCGTCTCGTCATGCGAGGGGGCGGTAGATGGAGGAGAACTCGAAACGTGTCGGGCATATCCTGCTGGAAGCTGATCAGTGCTCCGTTGGCGGTGGTTGCGACAAGCCGTAGCGGCGACAGAAGTCGGCTTCCCCGAGTTGGTCGAGCTCCTTTTGAAAGCGATCGCGGGCCCGAAGCGCCTGCCCATACGTCCCGGTGCGCTGAAGCACATGGTCGTCCTGACCTCTTCGCGCCACCACCGCAGGAGCGTCACGATCTTCGGCCACGGTGATAACTCCCGGAAGGATCGAAGCCAATAGCGACGTGACCCAATACCTGAAGCCGCCTTTAC
>JBOGFE010000300.1:0-5202 GCA_050741935.1 Acidimicrobiia bacterium
TGGCCCGGACCTTGCGGGCCACCATGGAGGTGGCCGCGCCGGCCGTCGGGGTGCTCCGGGAGGCGTAGGTCCCCATTCCGAAGGGCGTGTTGTCGGTGTCGCCGTGGTGCACCAGGATGTCGGTGGAGGGGATGCCGAGCTCGTGGGTGACGATCTGGGCGAACGTCGTCTCGTGGCCCTGGCCCTGGGTCTTCGACCCGATCTTGAGGACCGCCTTGCCGCTCGGGTGCACCCGCAGCTCGGCGCTGTCGAACATCTTGATGCCGATGATGTCGAACTCCCGGCTGTTCCCCGCCCCGAGCGGCTCGGTCATGGTCGAGATGCCGATGCCGATGAGACGACCCTCCTTGAGGGCCTGCGCCTTCTCGGCCAGGAGCTGCTCGTAACCGAGCTTCTCCAGGGCCAGGGTCAGGCACTTGTCGAAGGCGCCTGAGTCGACCAGCATCCCGAAGGTCGTGCGGGCGGGGAACTCGGTCACGAAGTTGATGCGGCGGAAGTCGGCCTGGTCCATGCCGATGTCGGTGGCCGCCGCCTGGATCAGCCGCTCCTGGAAGAACATCGCCTCCGTGACCCGGAACGAGCAGCGGTAGGCGACCCCGCCCGGCGCCTTGTTGGTGTAGTGGCCCTGGGCCGTCAGATGACCGACGGGGATGTCGTAGCAGGCGAAGGCGGAGTGGACGAGCCCGACCTTGAACTTGGTCGGCTGGGCATCGGAGAAGAAGGCGCCGTTGTCGGTGTCGACGTGCACCCGGAGGGCCTGGATCCTGCCCCGGCGGTCGATGGCCAGCTCGCCGTGGAAGTACATGTCGCGGGCGAACCCGGTGGAGATGAGGTTGCCGGTCTTGTCCTCGATCCACTTGACCGGCCGGCCGACGAGGATCGAAGCCAGGGTGGAGATGACGTAGCCGGGATAGACGGGGACCTTGTTGCCGAACCCGCCGCCGATGTCGGGGGCGATGATCCGGATCATGTGCTCGGGCAGCTCGGCCACGAGCGCCACCGCGGTGCGGATGATGTGCGGCGCCTGGGTGGTCATGTAGATGGTGAGCTTCCCGGTGGCCGGGTTGTAGTCGGCGATGGAGCCGCAGCACTCGATGGGAGACGGGTGCGAGCGGGGGTAGAAGCAGTCGAGGGAGACCACCTTGTCGGCGCCGGCGAAGATGCGGTCGGTCGCCGCCTTGTCACCCACCTCCCAGCGGTAGCAGACGTTGTCGGACTGTCCGTCCTTGTCGTCCCGGATGAGGGGCGCCGAGGGATCGATGGCCTGGGTGGGGTTGACGATGGCCGGTAGCGGGTCGTAGACGACCTCGATCGCCTCGCAGGCGTCCTTGGCGATGTAGGGGTCGTCGGCCACCACGGCCGCCACCTCCTGGCCCTGGAAGCGCACCTTGTCCATGGCCAGCACGGCCTGCGTGTCGTAGGAGAGCGTCGGCATCCAGGCCAGGTTGCGCTGGGCCATCAGCTCACCGGTGAGGACGAGGTGGACGCCGGGGATGGCCCAGGCCTTGGTCGTGTCGATCGAGACGATCCGGGCGTGGGCGTGCGGGCTCCGCAGGATCTCCATGTGGAGCATGCCGGGAAGCTTGAAGTCGTCGGTGTAGTTGCCCTTGCCGCGGATGAAGCGGTCGTCCTCGACCCGCTTGACCCGGGCGCCGACTCCTCCGACCTGCATCTCGTCTACGGCCATGTCCCGTCTCCTCCTGGATCATTTGCCCGTGGGGCCCCTGCACCCCACTCCTCCGGAGCATGGGGGCCCCTGCCCCATGCCCGGCCGTCAGATTGCGACCTGTTGCATGGCCAGCTTCTGGGCCGCCCATTGCACGGACCGGATGATGTTCTGGTAGCCCGTGCAGCGACAGAGGTTCCCGGAGATGGCCCACCGGATCTCGTCCTCGGTGGGGTCGGGGTTGTCCTCGAGGAGGGCGGCGGCGGTCAGCATCATCCCCGGCGTGCAGAACCCGCACTGCAGGCCGTGCTCCTCCTTGAACCCCTCCTGGACCGGGTGCAGCTCGCTCGGCCATCCCAGCCCCTCGACCGTGGTGACCTCGTGGCCGTCGGTCTGGACGCCGAAGAGGGTGCAGGACTTCACCGGCACACCGTCGAGCAGCACGGTGCAGGCCCCGCAGCTCGTCGTGTCGCACCCGAGGTGCGTCCCGGTCATCCCCAGGACCTCTCGGATCATGTGCACGCAGAGCAACCGGGGCTCGAGCTCGACGACCCGGGGTTCCCCGTTGACGGTGACGGTGATCTGGACCAGCTCCACGAGGACCTCCTCCTCTAAACGAGGGAACCGATGCGTTCGAAGCGGCGCTGGCGGATGTCCACCGGCTCCCGGCCCATGGCGGCCTGCAGGGCCCGGGCCACGAACGTCCACACCAGGTGCCGCTTGTAATCGGCGCTGCCCCGGTGGTCCGTCTGGGGCCGGGACGCTTCCGCGGCCAGGCGAGCCGCCGACTCGATGGTCCGCTCCTCCAGCGGCTGGCCCACCAGCAGCCGCTCGGCGGCGGTGCACTTGAGGTTGGACGGGCCCACACCCGTGAGGCCGATGCCGGCCCGGGTCACCGAGTTGCCGGCGAAGTCGAGATGGACGCCGACGCCGACGGTGGCGAAGTCACCGACCTTGCGCTCGAGCTTGTGGTACACGCCGAACGGGCGCCCCGACGGCATGGGGACCCTGGCTTCGACGGCCAGCTCGTCGGGCCGCAGCGTTGTCTGGAACGGCCCGGTCATCAGCTCGGAGACCGGGATCCGCCGCTCCCCGGTGGTGCTGCGGACGACGATCTCACCGCCCAGGGCCAGCATGACCGCCCCCCAGTCGCCCTGGGGGTCGGCGTGGCACAGGGAACCGACGAGGGTGCTCCGAGCCCGAACCAGCGGGTCGGCGATCTGGGGGACCACCGAGCGCATCAGCGGGTAACGGGCCCGGAGGACCTCGGACTGGACCAGGGTGCGGTTGCGCACCAGGGCTCCGACCCGCAGCTGCCCGCCCTCCTCGGTGAGGTAGTCGAGGCCGGGGATGTTGTTCACGTCGATGATGGCCGAGGGGCTGGCGAACCTGAGCTTCATCAAGGGGATGAGGCTCATCCCACCCGAGAGGACCTTGGCCTCCCCCTGGTACATGGCCAGAAGCTGGAGGGCCTCGTCGAGCGACGAGGGAGCCTCGTAGTGAAAGCGGGGCGGATACACCGTGTCTCCTTTCGCCCGGCGCTCAGCGCGGCGGCAGCGACACCCGGCGGGTGCGCTGCTCGGGGATGGCGACCGGGGTCGACTCGGCCTCCGGGTCCGGCCGCGCCTCCTGGTGGGGTGGCCACGGCCCGGGTACCGGTTGCCCGGCGACCTTGAACAGGTCGACGACCTGCGGCCACGCCCAGATGGTGGGGCTCTTGCCCTCGGCATCCTTGGGAACGTGCTTGATCAGGTCGTAAATACGCGGAGTTCCGCGCGCGTCGTCTAACCGGTCAGCCACTCTGACCCCCCCTTTTATCGCCAGAGCGATATATGAAATTCGGCGAAACCGTCGCCGAATTCCTGAAGAACTGTGTGCACCATACGCCGTGCGATTGGCGAGGTCTTTCTCACTATAAGGAGATGGTTATTCCGGTATCAGGACCGCGTCCCGGCCCGGCCCAGCCCGCTGCAGCGCCGAATAAGCGATTGGTTATCCCGGCTATCGCGTCGCGGCAACTGTGTGTTTACATGCGGTTTGTGACACTCACCCAGCTCGAGTGCTTCGTGCTGGTCGCCCGGCTCGGTTCGGTGACCGCCGCGGCGCGCGCCCTGGGCGTCAGCGAGCCGGCCGTCTCCAGCACCCTGGGCACCCTGCGCCAGCATCTCGGTGACCCGCTGGTCGTCCGCGGGTCGACGGGCATGGAGCTGACGCCCGCCGGCCGCCATCTGGTGCCCATCGCCTCCCAGATGATCCATCTGGGCGCCGAAGCCCAGGCCTGCGTCCGGCAGGCCCGCGGCGCCGCCCCCGAATTGCGGATCCTGGCCTCGAGCACCATCGCCGAGTACGTCGTCCCGTCACTCGTTGACACCTTCACCAAGAAGAGCGGGGCCAGCGAAGCGACCGTCGGCGTGGCCACCGCCTCGGAGATGGAGGCCTTCCTCCAGGAGCGCCTGGCCGACGTCGCCCTGGGCCCGAAGCTGACCGGTGACGGGTCGGTTCAGCTCCACAGTCAACCGGTCATGCGCTGTTCCCTGCAGCTCCTGACCAGCCCCCGGAGCCGGCTGGCCAGCGTCCGAGGACTCTCTCCCTCGGTCCTCGCCGACGTCGACTGGCTCGTCGATCCCGCCGGAACCGACCCATCCTCGACGGTCGGTCAGCTGATCGGCCGGCTCCGGGTTCCTGACCGCCGGATCCGCGTGCTGCCGAGCCAGACGGCGGCGCTGGCCGCGGCCGCCGATGACGACGGCGGGATCGCCCCGGCCGTCACCCACCTGGCCGCGGCGGAGGTGCGCCGCAACGCGGTGGTGCCCCTCGACGTCCCCGGGTTCCCGCTCCCCATGCTCTGGCACGTCTCGACCCTCTCCCCGGATCGGTCCTCCCCCACCGCCGGGTCGTTCCGCCGGTTCCTCACCACGCCCGCCGCCACCCAGATCATGCTCGAGCCCGCCCGGGGCGTTCCCGCCAACCGGTTCAAGCCGCCCGTCTACGTGACCCTGTGGAACTGACGGGCGCGAGATGAAGGACCTCCTGCCCGAGATCGACCGGTGGCGGGGCGACGGCAAGCGCGTGGCCCTCGCCCGGGTGGTGCGCCTGGAGGGCTCCGGCCCCCGGGATCCCGGGGCGGCCATGGCCGTCAACTCGGACGGCGAGGTCATCGGCTCCGTGTCGGGAGGCTGCGTGGAAGGTGCGGTGCTGACCGAGGGCCTGTCGGTGCTGCGCCGAGGAAAGCCCAAGCTCGTCACCTACGGCATCGCCGACGACGACGCCTTCGCCGTGGGCCTGACGTGCGGCGGCACGATCCACATCTTCATCGACCAGTTCGACGCCGCCATCGACGCCGCCATCAGCGAAGCCATCGGTTCCGGCTCGCCGGCCGCCCTGGCCACCGTGATCGAAGGTCCCGGCACCGGCTCCAAGCTGCTGGTCCGGCCGGGCCCCGAGACACCCGGGGGCCCGGGGGTGTCCCCCGAGACACCCGGGGGCCCGGGGGTGTCCCCCGAGACACCCGGGGGCCCGGGGGTGTCCCCCGAGAC
>JBOGFE010000301.1:0-5223 GCA_050741935.1 Acidimicrobiia bacterium
GGCCACCATCGACAAGGTCATCGCCGACTACGCCGACAACGCGCCCCTCGGAACCGCCGCGTAAAACTTGCCGAGATGTTCAACACCACCCCGACAGAGAAGTCCTAGAGCAGGAAGCTCCCCCCCGCCCGCACCGCGGCCAGGTAGGCCAGGGTGCCGGCGACGTCGAGCGCGGTCACCACACCGGCCGGGACCCCGGCGGCCCCGGCCAGCGCCAGGTGCCGGCCGATGGGCCGCATCAGCACGGCGACGGCCGCCGCCCGCTTCGAGTTCGGGCGGTGGGCCAGGCGGGTGATGCCGGCGATCCTTCGGAAGCGGCTCTGGACGGCGGCTCCCTGGGCGACGCGCCGGCCGAGCAGGAAATGGAACGGGTCACCGGCGCACAGGCGGAAGGTGCCCACCAGGAGGAAGGGCACCAGCCCCACCTGCGGGGCGGCGATGGCCAGGAAGGGGAGCCGGGGGCTGAGGCCCACCAGGAGCAGCGGCCAGCCGGCCAGCCAGGGGGCGCCCACCGTGGCCGCCGCCGAGACGGCCGACAGCACCAGCAACGGAGCGACCAGCCACAGGGCGGGCGGTCGCGCCAGGTTCACGACCCCACCAGAGCCCATGGAACCGACGCCTTGGCGACAGAAAGGTCGTGGGGAGATGGCCGAAGTCAGAAATCGCGCGCTCAGAGCGCGAAGGATTCACGTTCTGTCACAAAGTGGGTGCCGGCGGTTGCATCGCCGTTCACCGGGGTTCCGTACCGTCGGTGAACGTGCACGAGGTGACGCTCCGGCCGATGGTGGACGCGGACCCCGAGGGGAATCCGCCCCTGACCCGCCCGACGCGAGCCTCGGCACGGCCGTGGGCGCCGCGGGTCAGCTGGGGTGCGGACCCGCGCACCACGGCGACGATCTCGTGGTCGACGGAAGGGCCGGTGGCCGACCCGGCCGTCGAGATCGTCGCCATCGGGGGTGGGGCCCGCCGGCTGGTGAGGGCGGAGACCAGGTTGGCCCCCGGGTGGGAGGTGCACTACCACCACGCGCTCGTCGAGGGGTTGGAGCCCGCCACCACCTACCGCTACCGCTGCCACCCCGGCGTCACCGCCGGGGGGACCCTGCGCACCGCGCCGGCCGGGGCCGGGGCCTTCAGCTTCGCCGCCTCCGGCGACCAGGGCACCGACGCCCGGGCCCGGGCGGTGCTGGGCCTGCTCCAGGCGTCGGATCCGGCTTTCGTCTTCTGCCTGGGTGACCTGTGCTACGCCGACCCCTCGGGCGGCCTCCTGCCCCGGGCGGGCGTGGACCACGCGGTGTGGGATCGCTGGCTGGGGATGTTCTCCCGGGCGGTGGCGGCCGGTGCCGCCCTGCTGCCGGTGGTCGGGAACCACGAGATCGAGTCGGGCATGGGCGACTGGGGCTACGACGGGTTCCTCGCCCGCTTCTCCCTACCGCCCGGCGGCGTCCCGGGGCTGCCCACCACCTGGGTCGGCCGCTGGGGCAACCTGGCGCTGGTGGCCGCCGACTCCAACGACGTCTCCACCGAGATCACCTTGAACAACGGCCTGTCCGGGGGGCGCCAGGACCGGTGGCTGGAGGAGACCCTGGCCGGCCTGCGGGCCGACCCGACCGTGGACTGGATCGTGGTCGGGTTCCACCACTCCGCCTACTGCACCAACAGCCTGCACGGTTCCGACGGCGGGGTCCGCCGGTGGGGACCCATCTTCGACCGCCACGAGGTCGACCTCGTCCTCAACGGCCACAACCACTGCTACGAGCGGACGCACCCCATGCGGGCCGGGATGGCGGTGACCGAGGTCCGATCGGGCCAGGCCCGGTGGGTGGAGGGCGCGGTGACCTACCTGTGCGCCGGGGGCGGTGGCGGCCAGACCGGCTTTCCCATGTGGCGCCAGGCCGTCTCCACCGTCACCGGGGAGGGCGGGGTGCGGCAGTCCGAGCTCGCCCCGTGGTCGGCGTACCGCTACAACGGCCACTCGCTCGTCCTCGTGGACGTGAGCCCGCCGGCTGCCGACACCACGACGGCCCTGACCATCCGGGCCCTCGATGCCGCCGGCTCCGAGCTGGAGCGGGTCACGCTGCTCCGCCGGCGCTAACCGGCGACGACGCCCACCACCTGACCGACGAGGACGCCGGCGCCGAGGATCCGGCGCCAGGGGTTCACCCCCCGCAGCACCTCGTCGACCGCCCACCAGATGAGCCCGCCGGTGGCGATGACCCGCAGGGCGGTGTCCACCGACCCGGCCGGATCCAGGAGCCGGCGCAGCCCCGAGGCGACGATGAACACCCACAGGGCGGCGTTGGGGAACTGGGCGATGACGATCCGCCCCGTCGTGCGATCCCGGAAGAGCCAGTCGATCAGGACCGCAACGCTACGAGGCCGGGCAGGGGTGGCGCAGCGGCGGCATCCAGCCCAGCTCCTGGCGGGAGAGCGTGGCCTCGCCGCGGGCCAGGGCCCGCATCACGTCGTACACCGGGTGCTCCTCGAGCTTGACGGCGGCGGTCGGCACGTCGAGCTCGGCCCGGAGCGTGCCCACCTCCTCGGGGTAGAAGCGGGCCCCCACCCGGCGCAGCACGGCCACCATCGGCCGGTTGTCGGCCAGTACCAGACCGACGAAGCGGCTCACGCCGGTCTCGACGGCCTCGAGGACGAGGGTGCCGAGGAGGACCCGGCCGATGCCCCGCCGCTGGTAGGGATCGATGACGGTGACGGCGATCTCCGCCCCTCGGGGGTCGTCGAGCCGGATGGCCCGGCTCACGCCCACCGCCGCCGGCCCCGCCGCCTCCTCGACGACCGCCAGCCAGGCGGTGTGATGGAGATGGTCTACCTCGGTCAGGTAGTTGAGGAAGGCGGGGCTCAGCCGGGGGAGGGGCGAGAGGAACCGCCGGTAGCGGGAGAGCGGCGATAGCCGCTCGAAGGCGGCCAGGAACAGCTCCTTGTCGTCAGGGACCACCGGGCGGAGCACGAGCTCGGTGCCGTCGGGCAGGCGGACCGGACCCGTCCGCGCCATCACGAAGTCGCTGCGCTCGTCCACGTGCATCCTCCAGCGTCCTTTGCCGTGGGCCGTCTGGGCCTGGGCGTGACGCTAACTACTTCGACCTGAAGAACCCCCTGCTGTGAAGGGGTCTTCCTGCTCTGGGCCCGGGTGGGGCGTTGGCCGGCGTCTTTTGGTCGCTCCTGGGCTTTGTCCCGGTGGCCTTCCCGCCCGTTTCGGGGCGGGGAGGCCGCGCCGGGTTGCCCCGGGGCGGCCGGGGGCTCACATCGGACTGACCGGGTTGGCGGCGGGTGCATCAGCTGTGGTGTGTGGTGGTCGGCCCCGGGCCCGGGGAGAGGTCGGTTTCGGGCGGGGTTTGGACGACGCAGCTGCGTCGTGTTTCGTGTCGATGAGGGCGGCGATCTTCACGGCGTTGTGGGCGAGGACGGCGAGGCCGCACCAGGTCGCGGCGCCGGTGAGGCCGTCGAAGTGGGTCCGGTCCCAGCCGTAGCCGTGTTTGAGGTGGGAGATGCGACCCTCGCAGCCGGTGCGCCATTTCACCAGACGGCGGAACCGGCCTCGCCGTTCGACCTGTTTGCGGGCGGCGGAAGGACGGCCGTTGCGGGGGATGGCCACGGTCTTCACCCCGAGGGCATCGAGGGCCGCTTCGGTCTCGCTGGCGGAGTAGCCCCGGTCGGCGGCCACCGCTTTCGGGGCCCGACCGAGGCGGGTCTTGACCCGTTCGATGGCGGGTGCGAGGAGGCCGGCGTCGCCGGGGTTGCCCATCACAACCTGATAGTCGACGACGATGCCGTCGACGTTGTCGACGACCTGGGCCTTGAAACCGAACTCGACCGGTTTCCCGAGACGGCCTTTGGCGATCGGGCGGGCGTCGGCGTCGTGGAGGCTCACCACCCGGGTGGCACCGTCCGGGGTCACACCGGAGAGCCGCAGGCGGGTCTGGGCCACGATCCGCTCGAGAAGCACGGTGGTCGCTTCGAGATCAGCGACGACGGCCAGCGCCTTCCCGCTCGCTCCTGCTCCCGCCTGGCGCAGCGACCGGGCCGCGTTGACCGCCACCCGGCGGGCCTCGACCACGGCCGCCTCGGCGATGGTGGCCATCTCAGCGTTGATCGCCTTCACCTCGTCTTTGGCGTCGTCGCTGCGTCGCCGCAGCCACGCCCCGATGGTGTGCGCCCGCCGCCGCATCGACCGGGTCCGGTCCCGCACCGTCGTCCTGGTGGCCAGACCCATCCCCTGGAGGGCCTTGACCATGGCCGCCATCCGGGCCACCCCCTTGGCCAGCAGGCCGCTGTCCGTCGGGTAGGCCACGTTCGCTTCCACCACCGTGGTGTCCGCCCGGACCTTGTCGCTCTTCACCACCCGGGCGGCGACCGCCTTGGCCAGCAGCGCCTCGTTCAACCCGGCGATGGTGTCCTCACCGCAGCGTTTCGTCGTCTTCATCAACGTCGTGGCATGCGGCATCCGCGCCCCGAGCGGCACCCGGCAGAACCGCCGCCAGCTGATCGAGTCGCCCGCTTCCCGCACCACAGCCTCGAACGACAGGCCATGCCGGCTCCTCAGGAACATCAGCCGCAGGTACGTCTCCACCGGCACGCTCGGCCGGCCCAGCACCGGGTCGAAGAACGCCCGGTAGGGCTCGAAGAACACCGGATCATCGAGGAGGCGGTCCACCGCCACCAGCTCCGCCGGCATCTCCAGGCACTCCGCCGGCAGCAGCCCTTCCCAGAACGTCTGCTTCGCGTTTACGGTAACCAGCATGATGGTCTCAATCCCTTCTCGTACAAGGGGTTGAGACCATCATGACGACATTCGACCCCCATCGCGAGCACCCTCAAAACTAAAGGTGCTGGTCAGGGCCTACTTCCCGAAAGACTTTTTCAGGGGGAAGTAGTTAATGACCCATGGCCACCATGGAAATGAACGGAACCCACGTCACCACCCTGACGAGCATGACCTGTCCGAACTGCCTCCCAAGGGGCACCTTATGACCGTCCGGGTCGAGATCGAGCCGCACAACCCCGGCATTCCGCCGCACCGGCACGCGGGGCCTGTCTACGGCTACATGCTCGAAGGCGAGATGATCTTCGAACTGGAAGGCGACCCGGCCCCGATCGTCCGGCCCGGGGAGACGTTCTGGGAGCCCGGCGGCGATCGCCTCCACTACCAGGCGGCAAACTCAACAGACGCCTTGGCTCGATTCCTGGTGGTCATGGCGTGCAAGCCGGATG
>JBOGFE010000302.1:0-8752 GCA_050741935.1 Acidimicrobiia bacterium
GGGATCGTGTGCTGGTTCCAGGGGTGACGCCGGTCCACGGGGTTCCCGAGCGGGTCCCGGGTGACGAACATCTCCTGGTCCTCCCAGTCCTCGTAGTACGAGTGACCGAGGAGGATGCGGATCCCGAGGTTGATGTCGACCAGGTCGTTGGTGAGCAGCTTGCCGTCCACCACCACACCGGGGGAGACGAAGGCCTTGCGGCCCCAGTTCGTCATGTCCCGGTACTCGAAGTTGCAGTGATCGGGGTCGTTGAGGGCACCCCAGGAGATGAGCAGGATCCGGCGCTGCCCGACGGCCTCGTAGCCCGGCAGGGCTTCGTAGAAGAAGTCGAAGAGGTCGTCGTGCATGGGCACGACCCTCTTCATGAACTCCACGTAGCGCATGAGTCGGGTGTAGTAGTCGGTGAACAGCTGAATGGTGGCCACCGTCCCCACGCCACCCGGGTACAGGGTGGACGGATGGACGTGACGGCCTTCCATGAGGCAGAACATCTCCCGGGTGTACCGGCTGACCTGGAGGGCCTCGCGGTAGAACTCACCCTCGAGCGGGTTCAGCGTCCGCATGATGTCGCCGATGGTCTTGTAGCCGTGGGCGGCAGCGCCCTTGGCCTCGGTCCGGTTGGCGAGCTCGAGGACACCGGGGTTGGTCTCGGCCACCATCTTCTCGCAGTAGTCGACCCCGACGAGGTTCTCCTGGAAGATGTTGTGGTCGAACATGTACTCGGCCGCTTCGCCGAGGTTGATGATCCACTCACCGAGAGCCGGCGGGTGGACCCCATAGGCCATGTTCTGGTTGTAGACCGAGCACGTGGCGTGGTTGTCCCCGCAGATGCCGCAGATACGGCTGGTGATGAAGTGGGCGTCGCGGGGGTCCTTGCCCTTCATGAAGATGGAGTAGCCACGGAACACCGACGAGGTGCTGTGGCACTCCACGACTGACTTGTTGGACCAGTCGATCTTTGCGTAGATACCCAGGCTCCCGACGATGCGCGTGACCGGGTCCCAGGTCATCTCCACGATGTTGCCGGCGCTCTTCGCCATGCCTATGCCGCTCCTTTCTTCCGGGGGACCCCCCCGCTCCCCCGGGTCACCATGAAGGCCGGTACCCGGTCGTGATCTCGCGGCCCTTCTTGCGCCAGCTGGGCTCTTCATCGACCGTCTTGGCCGTGACATTGCGGAGGGCCCGGATGACGTTCCCGTACAGTCCGCTCGCCGCGGTGGACACCTTCGAGCCGGGCGGCTCGTCCATGAAGGGCATGAACTTGTCGGGGAAGCCCGGCATGGTGCAGCCGATGCAGATCCCACCAACGTTCGGGCAGCCCCCCACCCCGTTGATCCACCCGCGTTTCGGGACGTTGCACTTGACCACGGGACCCCAGCAACCCAGTTTCACCAGGCACTTGGGGGACCCGTACTCGGTGGCGAACTCGCCCTGCTCGTAGTAGCCGGCCCGGTCGCAACCCTCGTGGACGGTGGCGCCGAAGAGCCACTGGGGCCGAAGGGCCTCGTCCAGGGGGATCATCGGGGCCGCACCGGCCGCCTGGTAGAGCAGGTAGAGGATCGTCTCCGAGAGGTTGTCCGGGTGAACCGGGCAACCGGGGACGTTGACGATGGGGATTCCCGCCTTGGATCTCCAGTCCCAACCAAGGTGGTCGGCCACGCCCATCGCCCCGGTCGGGTTCCCGGCCATGCCGTGGATCCCGCCGTAGGTGGCGCAGGTTCCGACGGCCAGGATGATCGTGGCCTTGGGGGCGAGGCGGTCGAGCCACTCCATGTGGGTGATGGGCTGACCGGTTTCGGGGTTGTTCCCGAATCCGGTGAAGTAGCCCTCCTTCAGAAGGTGTTCATTGGCCACTGAGCCCTCGACGACGAGCACGAACGGCTCGAGCTCGCCGCGGTCGGCCATGTGGAACCACTCGATGAAGTTGTCGGCACCCTGCTCGGGGCCGCACTCGAAGTCGATGAGCGGCCAGTGAACGGCGATCTTGGGTAGCCCCGGCAGGGCTCCCAATGCAATCTCCTCAATGCTGGGCTGGGTCGCAGCAGTGAGTGCAACGGAGTCTCCGTCACAACTCAGACCGCCCTGCATCCAGAGGATATGGACGACACCCTCTTCCAGTTGCTTTTGGGCCATCCCGGCACCACCCCCCTGGGGCGCTTGAGCGCCCGCCATTCGCGGCGGGTCGAATGAAGCTGCGGGCTGACCCTAGGACATCTGAAATCAAAGAGGAAGAGACGCAGTTTTCAGCGTCTATGTGTGCGCCGCACATACCCTCAATTTCCGGATTTGCGGTGCGCTATGTGCGGCGCTCACATACCTGCATTGTGAGGATATGTGGACCTCAGCCTTCGGGAGGCACTCCCCGGGGATGGCGCAGGGCGCTGAGGGCCGCATCCCGCCGTTCCACCAGGGCTCGGACGAAATCGACGAGATCTCCGGTGGCCGTCTTCTCGGGTACTTCGGTGTCCACCAGGTCGCCCATTTCCCGCAGCGCGAAGGCGGCGTGCGACCGGACGGCGGCGAGAAAGTCCTGGAACTCCTTGGAAGAAAAAATTCCCTTGGCCGTTCCTACGACGTCATCGAAACCCTGATTGCCGGTTTTTGCCCCAAGGGCCCACCCGGCGGCGAAGTCGACCAGGCCCAAGGTCAGTTCTCGATCCTCGCCTCCAGGTGCAACTGCACCCGGACGTCGGGATAGATCCGCAACATGGCCACCGTGGGGGGCGTGATGTGGAAGTGACGCATGTCCAGCACCTGCTCGCCCTCGACCACCATCCGCTCCGGGGAGGGGAAGGACACCAACACCGTGCCCTCCATGGCCTGGGTCACGCCGTGGAAGGTGAGTTCGCCCGCCACGTGATAACGGCCCGTGGCACCCACGGGGGTGGCCCTCTGGAGTTCGACCACGGCCTGGGGGAACAGGCGGGCGTCGACCCGGCGCATCAGCTCCGCGTCGTAGAGCTGGTTTCCCGAGGTGAGCTTGTCGATGGGAACGTGCAGCCGGGCGGCCGGCGGCACCCGGACGGAAACCGCGCCCCGGTCGACCTCCGCCTCGATCGAGCCCTCGATCCCCGTTGCTCCGAAGGTGATGGGACCGGTGTTGGAGCGGGCCACGAAGACGACCGCAGCCCGGTCGGGCAGGACCCGGAAGGAGGCCGATTCCGACTCCGAGGTGTCGTCGGGCAAGTCGTCCGTCGATTGGTCGGTGCTGCTCACTGCGCTCCT
This sequence comes from Acidimicrobiia bacterium, assembly GCA_050741935.1. GTDB lineage: Bacteria > Actinomycetota > Acidimicrobiia > IMCC26256 > BP-133 > CAWBJP01. Next base: position 3,226 of record JBOGFE010000302.1, read on the forward strand.
TCCTGGTCGGGGCCGTCATCGTCGCTCTCGCCGGAGTCCGGCCCGGAGCCCAGGTCGGCCAGGGCGAGGAGATGTTCGGCGGCCCGGAGGATTTCGGCCACACCCTCGACCTGGTCGGGTCGCGAGCCGCCCTGGTCCAAGCGGTGGGCCTGGTCGACGATGGCGCGGATGGGACCAATGAGCTCCCTACCCCGGCTGAACGTGGCCAGGGTACGTCCGGTCACATCCTGGCAGATACCCCGCAGGCCGGCCACGATGACGGCGTCGAAGGGTGCCAGGGCCACCTCGGCCCGGGCGCAGAGATGGCGCACGGCCCCGTCGGGGCGGACGATGCGGTACTCCGTCTCCAGGGGCTGCTGCAGGCTGAGGGCGGCGGTCATCTCCGTCCGCACCCGGTGCCGGTCGGCCGGATGGACGAGCTGGAGGTGGGCACTGAGCGTCCCGGCGAAGCGGGCGGGGTCGATGCCGTGGATGCGGTGCAGCTCCTCGGACCACTGCACCGCTCCGGTGCTGACGTCCCATACCCAGCCCCCCACATGGGCGAGGGATTCGCTCTCCCGGAGGCGGACCTCGCTCTCGGCCTGAGCGGCCTGAGCCAGACGCTCTTCGGTCAGGTCGTGGGCGAGAATCGAAATGCCCACCACCCCGCCGCCTCGGTTCCGGACGGGCCACAGGTTGAGGGACACAGGGACGAGCACGGCGTCGTCCCGCCGGGCCTCGGTCTCGAACAGCTGGACCGGCTCGCCGGCCAGCACACATTCGAAGGCCATGCCGGCTTCGTCGTGGTGAGCCGCGGGGAAGAGGGATGTGCCGGGGAGCCCGATGGCCTGATGGGCGGCATAGCCGTAGAGGCGCTCGGCGCCGTGGTTCCACGTCTGGACCACAGCCTTGGCGTCCAGAGTGACGAGGGCATCCTGGACGGACTCGAGGATGGCGGCCAGGCGGCTGCGGGCCTCCTCGGCCCGTTCGCCGCTCACGTCCTGGGCCACCACCCGGGCCGCGGTCACCCGCCCCCCGCCGTTGCGGGAGGGTGCTGCATCCAGCCAGACCTCGAGGCGGGTGCCATCCTTGTTGCACATGATCCCGTCGACGCCAATCCGCTCGCCGCGGGCCACGGTGGCCAGGATGCGGGGGAACTCGGAGGCCCCGTCGGGCGGGAGAAGGACGGACACGGATTGGCCGAGGAGGTCCTCGGCGGTGTAGCCGAACAGGCTGGCGGCGCCCGCGCCCCAGCCGGCGATGGCGCCGTCGAGGGCGACGAGAAACGCGACCATGTCAGCGGCCATGCCAGGAGTAGTAGCCATCAACCTCCCCTGGGCCCCGAGCCAACCCCCCGACACTGTCGGTCAGGTTACTCCCCATGCGGCTTCGCCGCCGCTGGCTTCTGCCTGGTGCTGGCCCCCGGCCTGCGGTTCGGCGGGCTCCAGCATGTAACCCCGGGAGCGCACGGTGCGGATGGCGAGCGACAGCGGTGCCAGGCGCCGGCGGAGCCGGAGGACGTGGACGTCGAGGACGTTGCGGCCCGGCGTGGAACCGGGCCACACGCTGCGGCGCAGGGTTTCCCGCCCCACCACGGCGCCGAAGCGCAGGACGAGGGCCTCGGCCAGGCGGGCCTCGACGGGAGGCAGCGCCACCCACCGGTCGCGGTAGCGCACCACTCCGTGGACGTCGACCTCGGGGACGTCCCGCCGGTGGGTGCGACCCCGGGCCAGCAGGCCCGCGACGCGCGCCCGCATGTCCGCCTCGGAGGCGGGGAGGCGGACCCAGTCCTCGAGGCAGTCCGGAGCCTCGGGTGGTTCGATGCCGTCGTCGAGGACGAGCAGCCGGGGCTGGTTGCGCTCCGCCAGGCTGGCGCGTCGATCAGCCTCGGCGGGCCACCGCACCACGACCACTTCCACGTGCGGCACGGTAAGAGCGCTTCGTTGCCACTCTGTTTCGGGGTTGTGAACCTTGGCGCGCACGCGGTGGCGCCGGAGCCGGCCGGAGGAAATCCTCCTTGCCCGGGAGGCGCCGGGCGACGAACCTGAGGGCATGGACCGCGACGGACTGTTCACCGCCCTGGTGGGGGCCCGGCTGGGCGAGGGCGACGTCGTCTACGTGGAGCGCCGGGGTGACGAGTACGAGCTGAACGTCACCGGGCCGGGCGTCGAGCTGGCCCCGGTGGATCCGACCGTCGGCTTCCCCGACGTGTGGGTCTACTGGTCGGGCCGCTGGCCCGACGAGGACTCCGAGCGCCAGAAGCTGGTCTTCGACGACCTTCTGGCCGAGATGGAGTCGATGGGCGGCGGCCAGCCCGACCGGTGCCGCTGGTCCCCCGACGATCCCTGGCCCCACAGCCACTGACCTGCTGGTCCAGGACCGTCGGGCCGGCCGGGCGTCGGGGATCGGGGGTGGCGCACCCGTAGACTTGATGGGGTGGAGACGGTGTTGCTGCCGCTGCTGGCCCTCGGGGCCGGGGTGATCTCGTTCTCCTCGCCGTGCGCCCTGCCGCTGGTGCCGGGCTACCTCTCCTACGTCTCGGCGCTGCCCGTCGCCGATCTGGGCCGGCGCGAGGCCCGGGCCGTGACCCTGCGGGCTGCGATCCTGTTCGTGGCCGGGTTCACCACCGTCTTCACCGTGCTGGGTGTGGTGACGGCCCTGGCCGGCGGTGTCCTGCTGCGGAACAAGCCCGTGATCCTCCAGGTGGCCGGGGTCGGGATCATCCTCATGGGCCTGGCCACGCTGGGTGTCATCCGCCTGCCGTTCCTGAACCGGGAGCGCCGGGTGGATCTCGCCCGCCTGCCCCGGGGCCCGGCGGCGGCGTTCCCCTTCGGGATGGCCTTCGCCTTCGGGTGGGTGCCGTGCGTCGGGCCGGTCCTCAGCACCATCTACCTCCAGGCGGCGGCAACCCGGACGGCGGCGTGGGGGGCGGTCCTGCTGGTCCTGTATTCGGTGGGTCTGGGGCTGCCGTTCATCGCGCTGGCGCTCGGCTTCGACCGGGCCCGTGGGTCGCTCGACTGGTTGCGGCGCAACGGTCGCCGGGTCGAGGTGGTCGGCGGGGTGCTGATGGTGGCGGTGGGGGCGCTCTTCGTCTCCGGCCGCTGGGAGGAGCTGTTCCTGCCCCTCCAGCGGGCCTTCGCCCGCCTCGAATGGCCACCGATCTAGCCACGTCCCGGCGCAAGCGGGGCCATCCCGTCCGCTGGGCGGTGATGATCGCGTCGGCCGTGGTCCTGCTGCCCCTGGTGGTCGTGCTCGGCAGCCGTCTGGGGAAGGACGCCACCCTGGGGCAGCGGTCCGCGCTCATCGGCAAGCCCGCCCCCGAGTTCACGCTGCGCAACATCGACGGCGGAACGATCAGCTCCGCCGATCTCGCCGGCCGGCCCTACGTGGTCAACTTCTGGGCCTCGTGGTGCGTGCCCTGCCGCCAGGAGCACCGCAACCTCGAGGCCTTCTACGCCCGGGCCAAGCCCAGGGGAGTGGAGATCCTCGGGGTCATGTTCAACGACACTCCCGAGGGCGCCCGGGACTACCGGGCGGAGCTGGGCGGCGAGTGGCCGCTGCTCCAGGATCCGAACGACCGGGCCGCCGTCGACTTCGGCGTGACCGGCCCGCCCGAGACCTTCGTGGTCGACGACGCCGGCATCGTGGCCGGCAAGATCCGCAGCGCCGTGGGCCCGGGCGCGCTCGAGGCCATCTTCGCCGACCTCGGCTTCCCCCTCGGGTAACCTGTCCGGCCGTCACGGCGGCGTGGCCGAGTGGTTCAGGCAAGGGTCTGCAAAACCCTGTACAGCGGTTCAATTCCGCTCGCCGCCTCTAGTAGAAGCGCTGGTCACGGCCAGTTTCGTAGCCTGTCGCTGTCGATCCCCTCGTCCGGTCCATTCCGCTCGTCCATTCTTTCCCGCCATACTGGAATGGACGGGCGACGGAGGGAATGGACGATGGCGGTGTTCCAGAAGTCCGGCCGGAAAGGCTGGCAGGTACAGGTCTACGCCGGCACCGGTGACGACGGCCGCAAGCGATACCTCAACCGCTCCGCAGCCACCAAGAAGGAGGCGCTTCAGCTCGAAGCCGAGCTGAAGGTCGCCGTTGCCGCCGGGAAGGAGCGGCCGGCGTCGGGCAAGACGCTCGCCGACGCCCTCGCCGCGTACCTCGAACACTTCCAGGGAAGCGAGAGCACCAGGTATGGCTACGGGCTGGTGATCAAGCGTCTGCCGGACACGCTAACGACACTTCGCCTCCGCCAGGTGACGCCCGAGAAGCTGGATGCCTACTACCGGAGCCTCCGGCGGCAGGGGTATTCCAACTCGACAGTCCGCAACGCCCACGCGCTCATCCGCAGCGTCCTGAACCGGGCCGTGAAGTGGGGATGGATCGGATCGAATCCGGCTCTGAACTCGTCACCCGGCCCCACCCGGGCTGGTGCCGGTCGAGTTGCGACAGAGGCGGAGGTGCGTGCCCTTCTTGCCGGCGACGACCCTGACCTCGTCTTCGCGATACGGCTCGCGTGCGCCACGGGGCTGCGCCGGAGCGAATTGGCCGCCCTCCAGTGGTCGGATATCGACTTCGAGGCCGGCACTCTTACTGTCAGCAAGGCGCTGGTTGACGCCGGAGGCCGGACGTATGAGAAGGGCACGAAGACGAACTCGGCAAGGGTGATCCCGCTCGGGCCGGCCACGCTGGAGATGCTCCGGGCGCGTCGTGGGATCGGCCCAGTGTTCATGATCGCACCCGGCCCAGGCCATACCCCCGTCCCCGCGTCGCCCCGATCCCTCAGCAACCGTTTGGCGGCCTTGGCCGACGCCGTTGGGATCGAAGGTCCGGATTTCGGCTGGCACAGCTTCAGGCATTACGCGGGCACCAGCCTGGCCGGAGTTGCCGACCTCCGGACCGTGGCCGACATCCTCGGCCACTCCACGCTCAGGACGACGGAGCGGTACGTCCACGCGTTGGCCGAGCGTTCCCGGGCGGCCGTTAATGCCCTCGACGGCACCCTCGGCTAAGCGTTGGGGGGTGGCGGAACGCTCACCTGACGCCGGCCAACGAGCGCCGTGCCCACAGCAAGGGCGCCGAGGGCAGCGGCCCAGGAGAGACGAAGGCGTGCGTCATCCCGACATAGCCCGGTCACCGAGCCGACGCCCGTGCCTACGGTGACGGCCCACAACTGTTCCTTCGGGGCCTTCGTCCACGCGCTCACGGCGGGGGACTGGCACCTCTCCCGCAAAGCAACGTGCTGGCTCTCTCCCAGCTGAGGCTCATCGCTCCAGAGCGGGCCTTCCCAAGAAGTACGAGCGGTGAAGGGAAGCGCGGTCAGCGCCAGCGCAGCAACGCCGAAGACCAGGGCCATATACAGAAAGAGCCGGCGGCGCATCGAAATCGAGCGTACGGCAAAGGCGGAGCGGGTGGGGAGCGCTCACTGACCCTCCAGGGCCTCCAACGACGCCCGGGTGACCAGGACGCGGCGGCCGAACCGGATCGCCTTCAAGTCGCCTCTCTTGATCGCCTGTCGGACGGCGCCCTCGGTCACGCCGAAGTAGTCGCCAACCTGCTG
>JBOGFE010000303.1:0-19480 GCA_050741935.1 Acidimicrobiia bacterium
CCGCCACCCCGGCGGACACCGCCGCCTTCCGGACGGCGGCGGCCGGGGCGTACGGCGAGGCCCTGGGGCTCACCCCCGTCCCCGGGCGCCTGTCGGCCGGTGAGCGCCGGCGCGTGTCCGACCTCGACGTGCGTTTCACCACCAACGCCTGGCTGGACGGCCCGGCCCGGCCCGAGCCGGCCTGCGCCACGGTCAAGGTCCGGTCCCGGGTGTGGGTGTGCGACGCCGAGCACGACGGGGCCCGGGCGGTGGCCGCTGTGATCCGGGACCGGATCGACCGGATCCGGATCACCGATCCCGAGCTCAACCATCTCGGGGACACCCCGTACCCCGGGGGCGAAGCGGCGGCCGTCGAGGCTCGCCTGGCCGGGCTCACCCTGAGCGACGCGGCGGCGACGCTCGACCACCTCGGTCCCCCCGGCCGGCGCCTGGCCACGGCCCTGGCCAAGGCACGGATGGCCGGATGATGAGCGGAGGCGACCCTGTGTCCTTCATCGAGGTCTCTGGATACACCCTGGCGCTCGACCGGTCCTACGACCCGGCCAACCACCTGTGGATCCAGGTCCTCGAACCAGGCCGGGTCCGGGTCGGGGTCGACCCCCTCGGGGTGGAGACCAGCGGCACCATCGCCCAGCTCGCCTTCGCCTCCCCGGGTGAGCTGGTGCTGCGCAACGAACCCTTCGGCAGCCTGGAGGCCGCCAAGTTCGTCGGTCCCCTGCTCGCCCCGGTGTCGGGCACGGTCACGGCCGTGAATCACGCCGCCATGGCCGACCCTCGCCTGGTAGAAGGCGATCCTTTCGGCGAGGGCTGGCTCATCGAGCTGGAACCGTCCGACCCCGGGGGCGAGCTGCCCCTGCTGGTGGAGGGCGAGGAGCGCATCCGGGACTGGTTCGCCGCCGAGCTGGAGGACTACCGGCTCAAGGGGCTGGTGGCCGAGTGAGCGTCGCCCCCGCCCCGGGAGTCATCGAGTTCTACGCCCCGGGGCTCAAGCGCTGGGAGACGGCGGAGTGGAAGCCCACCAACCCCCGCCGCTTCCTGCCCGTCTCCGTCACCGGCGCGGCCTGCGCCCTCTCCTGCGACCACTGCCAGGCCAAGGTCCTGGAGGGGATGGTGTCGGTGCGCCTGGAGGAGAACCTCTTCCAGGTGGCCAGCCGGCTGCGGGCCCAGGGCAGCGAGGGCCTGCTCGTCTCCGGCGGTTCCACCCGCAGCGGCGGCGTGCCCCTCCGACCCCACCTGCGCCACATCCCCCGGATCCGGGAGGAGCTGGGGATGCGGGTGATCGTGCATTCGGGGGTCGTGAGCCCCGAGCTGGCCCGGGGCCTGGCCGAGGCCGGCGTCGACGGGGTGATGCTCGACATCATCGGTGCCGACGAGACGATCCGGGACGTGTACCACCTCGACCTCACGGTGGCCGACTTCGAACGCTCCCTCGCCCTGCTGGCCGACGAGGGGATGCGGATCATCCCCCACATCGTCTGCGGACTGCACTACGGCCGCTTCCTCGGCGAGCACCGGGCGCTCGAGATGATCAGCTGCTATCCCGTCTCCACCCTCATCATCGTGGTGCTCGTCCCGCTGGTGGGCACGCCGATGGAGCACCTCCCCCCGCCGCCGGTGGCCGACGTCGCCGCCTTCTTCGGCGACGCCCGGGCGGCGATGCCCCACACCAAGGTCAACCTCGGCTGCGCCCGCCCGCTCGGGGCCATGAAGGGCGAGCTCGACCGGGCCGCCATCGACCACGGCCTGAACGGCATCGCCTACCCGGCCGACGGCACCATCGCCTACGCCCGGGCCCAGGGCCTCGAGCCCCGGTTCTACGAGTACTGCTGCTCCCTCACCTGGGCCGGCGACGAGGCCTACTCGGAGGTGAGCGTGGGATGACCACCTGGCGCCACCTCTCCGGGCTCGACGTGGGTGCAGCCGAAGGTCTCGCCCTCGACGAGGCGCTCATGGCGGGCTCCACCCGGGGGGGCGGGGGTGTCCCCCGCACCCGGGGGGGCGGGGGTGTCCCCCGCAATCGATCCTTCGAGACGACACTCAGGCTCTACACCTACCGGTCCGCCGCCCTCGTCGGGCGCTTCCAGCATCTCGAGGCCGAGGTCGACCTCGACGCCTGCGCCCGGACGGGCACCGAGGTCAACCGGAGGCCCACCGGCGGCGGCGCCATCGTCATGGGCCCCGGCCAGCTCGGGGTGGCGGTGGTCACCTCGGCCCCGGGGGCCGAGCACCCCCGGGAGGTCCTGGCCCGCTACGCCGAAGGCATCCGGAGCGGCCTGGCCGAGCTCGGCATCCACGCCACCTTCCGGGGCAAGAACGACCTCGAGGCGGGCGGGCGCAAGATCGCCGGCCTCGGCCTCTACCTCGACGGTCAGGGCGCGCTCCTGTTTCACGCCAGTGTCCTGGCCGACCTCGACGTCACCGAGATGCTCCGGGTGCTGCGCATCCCGGCGGCCAAGCTCGGCGACAAGGCCGTCGCCGCCGTGGAGGAGCGGGTGACGACCGTGAGCCGGGAGACGGGGGAGCGCTGGAGCGGGGCGGAGCTGGCCGAGGTGGTGGCCACCGGATTCGCCAAGTCGCTCGGGCTCGAGCTGGTCGACGGCATGCCCGACGAACCCGAGCTGGCCCTGGCCGCCCGGCTGACGGAGGAGAAGTACGGGTCGCAGGCATGGCTGGGGGAGCGCAGCCCCCAGGACGACGTCACCGCCACCTCGGTGGTGAAGACCCCCGAGGGCCTGGTCCGCTGCTACCTCGCCCTCTACGGCCCCACCATCAAGAGCGCCCTGTTCGCCGGCGACTTCAACGAGGTGCCCGCCCCGCTGGCCCGCTTCGAGGCCGCCCTGCGCTGGGCCCGGCTGGAGGAGGGCGAGCTGTCCCGCCTGGCGGCCGAAGCCTGTCCCGACGGCACCGGCCTGGGCGTGCCCACCGATGCCCTGGTCGCCGCCGTCCTCGACGCCGGCTCCCGGGCCGGCCATCGGGCCGAGCGGACGGCCGCCCCGGTGCGCCCCCAAGGGTCCTGTTACTTCCCGCCCAGGGATCGGGATGTGCCCGACGAGCCCAGGGATCGGGATGTGCGCGACGAGCCCAGGGATCGGGATGTGCCCGACGAGCCCAGGGATCGGGATGTGCCCGACGAGCCCAGGGATCGGGATGTGCCCGACGAGCCCAGGGATCGGGATGTGCCCGACGAGGAGGTCGAGACCACATGACGTCCACCCCCGTCCTGCTCCGCTCCGGGCGCTCACCCGCCTCCCGGGAGAGCCCTGACTGGGTGCGGATCTCCATGGCCAGCGCCATCGCCCTGCGCTTCCGCTCGGGGCGCTTCACCCGCGACTTCGACTTCGGCGGGATCAACCTGCTCCTCAACTATGACGACGGCTGCCGCTCGGACTGCGGCTACTGCGGCCTGGCCCGCACCCGGCCCGGCGCCTACGAGGACAAGTCCTTCATCCGGGTCGAGTGGCCGCTGGTGGGGACCGACGACTTCGTGGCCCGCATGGCCAAGCACGAGGCCAAGCTCACCCGGCTGTGCATCTCCATGGTGACGAACCCGGCCGCCTACCGGGACACCTGTGACATCACCGGCCGCATCCGGGCCGGCGTGGCCACCCCACTGTCGATCCTGGTGGCGCCGCCCACCCTCAACCGGCGCAAGCTGGAGACCTTCCGGGACCTGGGCGTGGACATGATCGGCATCGGCCTCGACGCCGTCACCGAGGACCTGTTCCGCCGCATCCGCACCGACGTGCCCGCCGGCGGGGCGGGCCTGTCGTGGACCAAGTACTGGGAGGTCGTGAACGACGCCCGGGACCTCTTCGGGCCCTGGAAGGTGAACTGCCACACGCTGGTGGGCCTGGGGGAGACCGACGCCGACCTCGTCGACATCTTCTGCCGCCTGCGGGACCGGGAGATCTTCTCCTACCTGTTCTGCTTCAACCCCGAGCCGGATTCCCGGATGGTCGACCACCCCAAGTCGCCCATCCGGCGCTGGCGGCGCATCCAGCTGGCCAAGCACCTGATCGAGACCGAGGGGTTCGAGGCGGACCAGTTCACCTTCGACGCCGACGACAACCTCACCCACCTGGAGGGCGACACCGGCCGCATCGACGAGGCGGTGGAGAGCGGCATCCCCTTCATGACCAACGGCTGCCCGGGGGCCGGTGGGGAGCCGGGCTGCACGCGCCCGTACGGCTCCTACCGGCCGTCGGAGCCGTTCCGTGACTACCCGTTCGTGCCCGACGCCAACGACCTGGCCGAGATCCGGTCCCAGATGCAATTGGAGGAGCTGACGTGCGCATCGTGGTCCCGCTGAAGCAGGTCCCGGACCTCGTCGAAGAGCTCGAGCTCAACGACGACGGCACCGATGTCGACCGCGAGTTTCTGAAGTTCGTCCTCTCCGAGTGGGACGACCAGGCGCTCGAAGAGGCCCTCCTGGTCAAGGAGGCCACCGGAGGCGAGGTCATCGTCGTGGGGCTCGACGAGCCCGACATCGACATGACCCTGGCCACCGCCATCGCCAAAGGGGCGGACAAGGCGGTGAAGCTGACCGGGCTCCCGGAGGGGTGGATCGATTCCCACACGCGGGCTGCCGTTCTGGCCGAGTGGCTCTCGGGCCAGGAGGTCGACCTGGTGCTGGCCGGGGTCCAGGCGGTGGACGACCTCGACGGCCAGCTCCCGCCGCTCCTCGGCGGGAAGCTCGGCTGGCCCCACGTGGCCGTGGCCATCTCGGTGGAGGGCAAGGAGGGGATAGCCCATATCTCCCAGGAGTTCGGCGGCGGCCGAGCCGCCCGCCTGGAGGTGCGCCTGCCCGCCGTGATCGGCGTCCAGGCGTCGCGCCAGCCACCCCGGTACGCCTCCATCAGCCGGATCCGCCAGGCCCAGCAGGCCGGTGGAGTGGAGGAGGTCGAGGTCGCGGCCCCCGCCGCCGGGTCGGGCCTCGTCGTACACCGCCTGTACGAGCCGGAGAAGACCAGCCACGCCGAGATGCTCACCGGCTCGGTGGAGGACATCGCCGATCGGATCCTCGACCTCATCCGGGCCAAGGGCCTCCTCAAGTAAGGGAGCGGAGAGACCATGAACGACCTCCTCGTGCTCGTCGACCACTTGAAGGGCGAGCTGTCCGACACGACCTTCGAGCTGATCGGCAAGGCGATGCACCTCGGCGAGGGCACCGCCTCGCCGGTCACCGCCGTCCTCCTCGGCCATCCCGAGCTGGCTTCGCAGCTGGGAGGGGTCAACGTCGTGACCGTCGAGCACCCCGCCCTCGACGACTACACCCCCGAGGCGTGGGAGGCGGCCCTCCTCGAGGTGGTCCGCCAGCGTGAAGCCCGCGTCGTGCTGATCGCCAACACCACCATCGGGATGGATCTCGGGGCCGGCCTGTCCGCCACCTGGGGGGCTCCCCTCATGGCCTACGTCGTGGATCTCGACATCAGCGGGAACCTGGTGGCCACCGTCCAGGTCTACGGCGGGAAGCTCCTGGCCGAAGTCTCCGAGGGGAGCGGCCGGGTGGTGTGCACGGTGATCGCCGGGTCGTTCCCGGTTGACGCCGGACGGATCGACGGCAGCGCCCAGGTCGAGTCGATGGCTCCGCCCGCCGCCCTCGACTCGCTGCGGACCACGTTCCTGGGCCTCACCGAGCCCGAAGCCGGCGACGTCGACATCACCGTCGCCGACGCCCTCATCTCCGTCGGGCGGGGCATCGGGAGCCAGGACAACCTCGAGCTCGTCCAGGAGCTGGCCGACGCCATCGGGGCGCCGCTGTCCGCCTCCCGGCCCATCACCGACCTGGGCTGGCTGCCCAAGACCCGCCAGGTGGGCAAGTCGGGGCTCAAGGTGAAGCCCAAGGTGTACCTCACCTTCGGCATCTCGGGCGCGCCCGAGCACCTGGAGGGCATGCGCGACGCCGAGCTCATCATCGCCTGCAACACCGACGCCCAGGCGCCGATCTTCGACGTGGCCCACTACGGGACGACGGCCGACCTGTTCGACCTCGTCCCCGCCCTGACCGACAAACTGGGCTGAGGATGCTGCCGGGGGGCACGATCTGGCTGCTGGCCGCCGAGGAGCGGACCCGGGAGGTCTTCGACGGCGTCCACGGTCCGGCCAAGGCCCTGTTCTACGTGCTCGCCGCCATCACCACGGCCGTGTTCGTCTGGGGCTTCTGGCGCCGGGGCCAGAAGTACCGGAAGGGCCGCCCCAGCGGCCGCCTGGCCGATATTCTCCACCGCAGCAACGAGGACAGGGCCACGGGAGGCGGGGCAGGGGCCCCCGCCGACGCCGCGATGAGCCGCCAGGCGAAGAGCCATGAGCACAGAACCGTCCCGGTGGCCGCCTCGGTCAGCACGATCGCCACCAACAAGACGGTGGCAAAAGGGGACCGGGCCGTCGGCCTGGCCCATCTCGCCGTCTTCTGGGGCTTCATCACGCTCTTCATCGGCACGGTCATCCTCACCATCGACGAGGACATCCTCGGCCTGGGGACCGAGATCTTCACCGACCAGCGGGCCAGCTTCTTCAAGGGCACCTTCTACATCGTCTACTCCGTCATCCTCGACGTGATGGGCCTGGCCGCCGTCGTCGGCATCGTCTACCTGGCCCTGCGGCGCCTCCGCCACCCGCCCCAGCTCGACTACACCCGGGCCGAGAAGCCCGCCGACGGCTACTCCCGGTCGGAGTTCGCCAAGGGGGACTGGCTCTTCCTCGGCCTTCTCGGCGCCATCATGGTGACGGGCTTCCTCCAGGAGGGCTTCCGCATCCGGGCCTCGGACTTCCCCAGCTTCGAGGTCTGGTCCCCGGTGGCCTGGATACTGGCCAAGGGAGTGAAGGCGGTCGGCCTGGGGGCGGCGGGGGCGGGCGACGCCCGACTCGCCACCTGGTGGGTGCACACCGGCCTGGCGCTGGGGTTCGTGGCCTACATCCCCTTCTCCAAGGCCATGCACATCGTGATCGACGCCGCCAACCTGGTGGCCCACAGCCCCTCCACCGCCCGCCGCCTGCCCGCGCCGGCGGCCGGAGCGACCTACCCGGGTTACCGGGTGCTGGCCGACTTCACCCGCAAGGAGCTCGTCGACCTCGACGCCTGCACCAAGTGCGGGCGCTGCCACGTGGCCTGCCCGGCCCAGGTGGCGGGCGCGCCGCTGTCGCCCCGCGACCTCATCCTCGACCTGCGCCAGTGGGCCGACGCCCAGGTCGGCACCCGGACGATCCTGGACTGGGAGCAGCGCCCCGGCCCCACCGGACCCCTGGCCGGCAACGGCTCCACCAGGGTGGCGGGCGACGTCATCAAGGCCGAGACGCTGTGGTCGTGCACCACGTGCATGGCCTGCGTGGAGGCCTGCCCCGTCGGCATCGAGCACGTCTCCACCATCGTCCAGCTCCGCCGGTCCCTGGTCGACGAGGGGCGGATGGAACCGACTCTCCAGGACACCCTCCAGAACCTGGCCACCCAGGGCAACTCGTTCGGGAAGTCGTCCCGCATGCGGGCCCGCTGGACCAAGGGCCTCGACGTCCCCATCAAGGACGCCCGGAAGGAGCCCGTCCGCTACCTGTGGTTCGTGGGCGACTACGCCAGCTTCGACGAGCGCCTGGCCGGGCTGTCCCGCACCCTGGCCGGCATCCTCAGCGAGGCCGGCGTCGACTTCGGCATCCTCTACGAGGACGAGCGCAACTCGGGCAACGACGTGCGGCGGGTGGGGGAGGAGGGCCTCTACGAGCTGCTGGTCGAACAGAACATGGCCGCCTTCGCCAAGGCCGAATTCACCGAGATCTTCACCACCGACCCGCACTCGTTCAACACGCTGCGCAACGAGTACCCCGCCTTCGGGGCGACCTGGCCCGTCCACCACTACACGCAGCTGCTGGCCGACCTCCTCGAGTCCAAGGCGCTGCCGGTCCGGCCCCTGGGCCGGAAGGTCACCTACCACGACCCCTGCTACCTGGCCCGCTACAACCGCGTCACCGACGCCCCCCGGCGCATCCTCACCGCCCTGGGGTGCGAGCTGATCGAGATGCCGAGGAACAAGGACAACACCTTCTGCTGCGGGGCGGGTGGCGGCCGCATCTGGATGGACGACTCGGCCCTGGCCGAGCGCCCGAGCGAGAACCGCATCAAGGAGGCCGTCACGCTCGGCATCGACACCTTCGTCGTCGCCTGTCCCAAGGACGTGACCATGTACACCGACGCGGCCAAGACCACCGGCCACGACGACGGGATGGCGGTCAGGGACATCATCCAGCTCGTCGACGAGGCCCTGATCCGGCAACCGAAGCCGGCCGAGCCGGAGGCGGATGTGACCGACGCGGTGACGGAGACCGGGGCGGAGGTGTGAGTGAGCGCTGACCCGTCGCTCCTGGGCAAGGCGCTGGGGCCCCGGCTGCGGGACCTCGAGGCGGCCATGGAGCGCTACGGAGCGTATTCCTTCGCCCCCGACCAGCCTGCCCCCCCCGCCGCCCTCGTGGCCGGCGACGTCACCCCCGCGGCCCGGGAGATCGTCCTGCGGGCGCTGCGGGCGGCGGGCGATCCGGCGGCCTACGCCTGGATGGTCCGCCTGGCCGGCGGCGACGCCGCCGTCGGCGAGCTGGCCGACCGCGCCGGGGTCTCCCGGCTGGTGGCCTGGGAGCGGATCAACGACCTCGTCCAGGTGGGTCTCGTGGCCCGCGCCCTGGAGGGCGACCGGGCCGGCCTCACCGGCGCCGGGCGGCTCCTGGTCGAGCTGGTGGAAGAGGTGGCCGAAGCCGCCGCCGCGGAGCTGGACCGGTGAGGTGCGCCTTTTCTTCGGGGACACCCCGGACCCCGGGGTGCCCCTTCGAGGGATCGCCCCGTGAGCTCCACGCCCACCTGGCCGACGCCCACCCCGAGGGCGTGCGGTTCGAGGAGCGCGGCGAGCGTCGCTTCTACGCCCTCACCTGCCCGGTGTGCGGGGACGGCTACGAGCACCAGATCAAGCCCCGGGGCCGCGACCCGGAGTTCATGCGGGAGTTCGAGGGCCAGATCCGGCTCGTGGCCTTCGACATGCTGGTGAACCATCTCATGGCCGAGCACGGCGAGGGCGTCGACGAGGCCGCCCCGGCCGAGGAGGATCTGCCCCCGCCGGCGGACCCGACCGCATCGCCGGCCGCCGGAGGACCCGAGTGGCTGGTCGAGGCCCGCCGCAAGGCCCAGGGCCAGGATCACTGAGTCAAGGAGGAACGGTGGCCACCGTCAGCAACTGCAACCTCCCCGAGGACCTCTACTACCTGGTGGAGAAGCACGTGTGGGCCCGGTTGGAGGACGGGCTGGTGGTGGTCGGGCTCACCGACGTGGCCCAGAACCTGGCCAAGAAGATCCTCTCCGTCAGCCCCAAGGGTGTCGGCAAGAGCGTGGCCAAGGGCCGGAGCGTGGCCACCGTCGAGAGCTCGAAGTGGGTGGGGCCCGTTCCCACTCCCGTCTCCGGCGAGATCGTCGAGGTCAACCAGGCCGTCCTCTCCGCGCCGGGGACGATCAACCAGGACCCCTACGGCTCCGGGTGGATCGCCAAGCTGCGGGCCGAGAACTGGGAGGCGGAGCTGGGCGAGCTGAAGACGGGCGAGGAGGGGATCGCCGCCTACCAGGCGTTCCTGGACGCCGAGGGCATCACCTGCGAGCAGTAGAGGAGCCTGTGGGAGATCAGAACTGGTACGGGTGCACGGTTCCCGAGGACCTGCTCTACGACGTCGGGCGCAACGTCTGGGTGCGCCTGGAGGACGGCGTGGCCACCCTGGGGATGACCGACGTGGCCCAGACCATGTGCGGCCGGTTCGTCCAGGTGTCCTGGAAGCAGGTGGGAAAGCAGGTGGCCCAGGGCCGGCCCCTGGCCGTCATCGAGAGCGCCAAATGGGTGGGGCCGTTTCCGGCCCCCTTCGCCGGCGAGATCGTGGCGGTGAACTCGGCCGCCTTCGACGCCGACGTGGCCATCGCCAATCGTGACCCCTACGGCGCCGGATGGCTGGTGCGCCTGCGGCCGACCAACCTCGACCAGGAGCGGGGCCATCTGGTCGACGGGCCGGCCGCCTTCGAGGAGTATCAGCGCATCATCGACGAGAACGGAATCCGGTGCTTCCGCTGCGAGGAAGAGGAATGACCTGACGCTTGACCCCGTTGCACACGGGGACGAACATGAGCACGTGAGAATCCACGCATATTCCCGATAAGGGGGATTCGATGGCAGAAGGCAACGGGTCGAACCGGCAGAAGAGCATGGCCATCGTCTGCTGGAGCTCTGATCTGGACCGGGTGTGGCCGACGCTGATCCTGGCCACCACGGGGGCGGCGTCGGGCCTGGACGTGAACGTCTTCTTCACCTTCTGGGGCCTGCGGGTCCTGCAGAAGAACGAGAAGCGGCTCACGGGGACGAACTGGATGCAGAAGGGCGAGTCCTTCATGGATCGCGGCGGCACCGACCACCTCAAGCTCGGCAAGATGCACATGGGTGGGGCGGGCACGACGATGATCAAGAAGCTGGCCCAGCAGTACAACGTCGCCAGCCCGACCGAGCTGCTGGAGATGGCCCGGGACCTCGGGGTGAAGCTGTTCCCCTGCCAGATGACGATGGAGCTCTACGGGCTCGACGCCAAGGAGGACTTCATCGAGGGTCTGGAGACCCCGCTCGGTGCGGCCAGCTTCATCGACATGGCCGCCGACGCCGACATCCAGCTCTTCATCTAGACCGGCTCAGGAGGAACGAGCTCGCTCCACGGCTCGGAGCACGGCGCGGTCGCGCCGCGCCTCGGCCAGGAGCACCGCGGTTTCCTGGCGGTGGTAGATCTGGACGCCGGCGATCTTCTCGTCGCCCCGGAACACCTGGCCCCGCAGCCCGCTCGGGTCGGGATGCACCCGCAGCACGAAGTCGACGCCGTCGACCTCGAAGGGGATCTCCTCGCCGGCGGACATCAGATGCCCAGCATCGCCTTGGCTTCGGGCGATATCCGCTCGGGTGACCAGGGGGGGCGGAAGACGAGCTCGGTCCGCACGTCGTCGAAGGGGAGCGACGACAGGATCTCGACGATCCCGCCCTCGATCAGGGGGCCCATCCCGCAGGCCATGGTGGTGAGCGTGTAGCGCACCACCACGGTGCCGTCCTCCACGTCGACACCGTAGATCAACCCCAGGTCGACGATGTTGATGCCGAGCTCGGGATCGATGACGGCCTTGAGCGCGTCGACGACGTCGTCCGTCGTGGGTACCACGCTCAGGCGGGCGTGGACGCAGGGGCCCGCAGCGACTGCTGGCGGTCGAGCTCGTCCGACATGACGCCCCGCAGGATGTCGATGGCCTCGATGACCTTGGCGTGGCGCAGCGAGTAGAGGACGTTGTTGCCCTGGCGCTCGGCCTCCACCAGCCCGCGGTCCCGGAGCACGGCGAGGTGTTGGGACGTGTTCGACTGCGGCGCCTCGATGACCTCGCACAGCTCGCTCACGGTGTGGGGTCCGAAGCGGAGCGCGTAGAGCAGAAGCAGGCGCTTCGGATCGTTGAGTGCCTTGCACATCCCGGCCACGAGCTCGTCGAGCTCGAGACGGAGCCGGGCATCGAGCAATGCCTTCGCCACGGGCGGGACCTCCGCGAGGGATCGTCCACACGATACTCGTCTGGAAGCACGGACCACTAGACGTAGGGCTACCGTGCAGAAGATGCCCGGGCTCCTGGTCCGCTCGAACGACGCTCTGGTCCGGCGCAAGCTCGAAGCGCTGGCTGCTGAGCTCGGGCTCGACCTGGGCGACGGGGGCGAGTCGGGGCCGGCCGCCATCGTGATCGACCTCGAGCAGCCGGGGGCGCTGGAGGAGGTGGCCGACCTGCGGGCCCGCTTCCCCGACGCCGTCCTGGCCGGCCATGTCGGTCTTCCCGACCAGGACCTGTGGCTCGGCGCCGAGCGGGCCGGCTGCGACCTGGTGGCCAGCCGGGGCTCTCTGGCCGTGACCTTGCGGCGCCGGCTGGCCGGGTCCGGCGGGGCCGGGCGGCGCCGGCTCCCCCTGTTCCCCGCCGCCGATGTCGCCGGGCGCCTCGGCGTCGTCCATCGCGATCCGCAGAGCCCGGTGGGCCCCCTGGCGGTCTATCACCTGCGCGGCCGACTCCACGCCGTGGAGGACCGCTGTCCCCACGCCGGAGCCACGCTCTCCGAGGGCGAGGTCGAGGGATGCGTCGTCACCTGCCCCCGCCACGGGAGCCAGTTCGACGTGAGCGACGGCGAGCGGGTCCGGGGCCCCGCCGACCAGGGCCTGCGCACCTTCACCCTGGTCGAGGAGGGAGGCCAGGTGTACCTGGTCCTCCCCTCCACCTGAACCCCGGGTCCCGGGAGATCGAAGGTAGTAACATTACAGCATTGCCGACGAGGCCATCCCGATCAGTGCCGGTTCGGGGCACTGGTTGCGCGGCGGGTTCGGCTGACGATGTAATCGTGGCCATACACCCGGGGCGGGGGTGTCTCCGGGAGAAGAGGGGGGTAGCCGGATTTCGGACGACCGCACAACCGTGAGCGCGGCCGGGTCCCACGTCCCCCGGTGGCGCCGGCGCCTGGCTCCCCGGCGGCTGTTTCCCGCCTTCGAGTGGCTTCCGGGCTACAGCCGGAGGACCTTCAGCGCCGACCTGGCCGCCGGCCTCACCGTGGGCGCCGTGCTGATCCCCCAGGGGATGGCCTACGCCCTGGTCGCCGGACTGCCCCCGGTGGCGGGGCTCTACGCCTCCGTGTTCCCCATCCTGGCCTACGCGGTCTTCGGGCGCTCCCGGCAGCTGGCCCTCGGTCCGGTGGCCATCGTTTCCCTGCTGACCGCCTCAGGCCTCGAGCCCCTGGCACGAGGTGACACCGACCTGTACGTCGCCCTGGCCGCCACCCTGGCGCTCATGGTGGGGTTCCTGATGGTGGCCATGGGGACGGCCCGGCTCGGATTCGTGGCCAACTTCCTGTCCCACCCGGTCCTCTCCGGGTTCACGTCGGCGGCCGCCCTCATCATCGTCGGCACCCAGCTGCGGAACCTTCTGCGCGTCGACCTCGTCCGCAGCGAGTACACCCTCGACGTCGTGCTCGACGCCGTGCGCCGCCTGGACGAGATCCACCTGCTCACGCTGGCCATCGGGTCGACGGGGTTCATCCTGCTCCTCCTGCTGCGGCGCTGGCGTCCGGCCGTCCCCTGGGCCCTGCTGGTGGTGGTGGCGGCCACGGCGGTGGTGGGCCTCTTCGACCTGGAAGCCAACGGTGTCGCCGTCGTCGGCGACATCCCCCGGAGCCTTCCCCACCCCCAGCTGCCGTCCCTCTCCGCCGACCGGGTCGAGAACCTGTTCACCCTGTCGGTGGCCATCACGCTGGTGGCCATGGTCGAGTCGCTGGCCATGGCCCAGTACTTCGCCGCCCGGCATCGCTACCGGATCCGGCCCGGTCAGGAGTTCGTCGCCCTCGGGGCGGCCAACGCCACCGCCGGGATCTTCCAGGGCTACCCCGTCGCCGGGTCCTTCTCCCGGACCGCCGTCAACGCCGCCAGCGGCGCGCTCACCCCGGTGGCCGGACTCGTCACCGCCGGGGTCATCGGCCTCACCCTGGTCGCCGCCGCCCCCCTGTTCCGCCCGCTGCCCAAGGCCGTGCTCGCCTCGGTGGTGTTCATGGCCGCCGTCGGGCTGATGGACGTGGCCGAGGCCCGCCGGCTCTGGCGGGTCAAGCGCAGCGACTTCTACCTGCTCGTCCTGGCGTTCGGGGCCACGCTGGCTCTGGGTATCGAGCGGGGGATCGCGGTGGCCGTCGTGGCATCGCTGCTGGTCATGCTGCGCCAGACGACCCGGCCCCACGTGGCCGTCCTCGGCCGGCTCCCGGGCACGCCCGTCTTCCGCAACCTCGAGCGGTCCCCCGATGCCGTCACCAGCCCGGGCGTCGTCGTGCTCCGGGTGGACGCGCCGCTGTACTTCGCCAACGCCGAGTTCCTGAAGGAGAAGCTGCGCCGGGTGGAGGCCGGGTGGGAAGGCCTGCGGGTGCTGGTCTTCGATGCCAGCAGCGTCAACGACCTCGACTCCTCGGCCGACCACGCCCTTCACGAGATCGCCGACGACCTCGCCTCCCGGGGCATCGACCTGTACCTGGCCGGGGTGAAGGGCATCGTGCTCGACGTCATGCGCCGCTCCGGCTTCTACGAGCACCTCGGGCCTGAGCGCTTCTTCCTCTCCACCGACGAGGCCGTGCGAGCGGCGGAGCGACAGCTGGCGGAGAGCGACATCTCCCTCGAGTCCGCTCCCGAGGTGGTCGTGATCGAGGAGAAGCTGTGATGACGGCGCCGTTCCTGTGAACCTGAACCAGCTGCAGATCTTCTGCACGGTGGCCCGCCACCTGAGCTTCTCGGTGGCCGCCGAGGAGCTGTTCATCAGCCAGCCGGCGGTGAGTCAGCAGGTCAAGGCGCTCGAGCGCCAGCTGAACGTGAAGCTCTTCGAGCGGCTCGGGCACAAGATGTTCCTGACCGAGGCCGGGGAAGCCATCCTGGCCAGTGCCCAGGCCATCCTCACTGCCCGGGCCGAGATGGAGCAGTCCCTGGCCCTGTTGCGGGGCTCGGCCGGACGGCTGGCCATCGGGGCCAACACCACCGGCGGCATGTACGTCGCCCCCGCCATCGCCCGGGCCTTCCGGGAGCTGAACCCGGAAGCGGAGGCCACCCTCCAGGTGGAGACGACCAACCGCATCTGCGAGCGCGTGATGCAGAACATGATCGACGTGGCCGTGGTCACCGGGCCGGTGGAGGACCGCCGCTTCGTGGTGCGGGACCTGCTCGACGACGAGGTCTGGCTCATCGTGTCCCCCTCGCATCCCTTCGCCGGGCGGACGACCGTCTCGCCCGCCGAGGTGGCGGGCGAGGACTTCGCCGTTCCCGAGCCCGGATCGCGCACCCGCATGCTCATCGAAGGCGCCTTCCTGGAGCGGGGGCTGCGGATCCGGGTGACCATGCAGCTGCCCGGCACGGAGGCGGTGAAGAAGGCCGTGGAGGCCAACCTCGGGGTGGCCATGGTGTCGAAGCACGCCATCAACCGGGAGCTGGCGCTGGGGGTCCTGTGCCGGGTGCCCATCGACGGCCTCACCATTCCCCGACCGATCCACGTCCTCTATCGCAAGGGGAAGCACCTCTCGCCGCTGGCCCGGCGGTTCCTGGCCTTCGCCCACGACTTCGTGGCCCGCGAGGGGCATGCTCCGGGGCCCGTTCTGGTGCCCGATCAGCGGAATAAGCATTCGGACGACGAGGCCGTCTAAACCCTTATTTGACCCACGCCGACGACCGGGGGCAGGGTTCAAGAAGAAAAAGGGGGGGCGCCGCATGGTTGACAACACGCTGTCTCCGCACGGCGGGACACTCGTCGAGCGGGTGGCGAGCTCCCATGATGCCCGGGCGGTGACCGGCCTCACGCAGATCCCGGTGCGGGGCCAGATCGCCACCGAATGCCTGAGCCTGGGCTACGGCTTCTTCTCGCCCCTCGAAGGGTTCATGACGGAAGCCGACGTCGACGGGGTGGCCAAGGACATGACCCTGGCCAACGGCTACGTCTGGAGCGTGCCCATCCTCTTCGACCTCTCTGCCGAGCAGGTGTCCGAGCTGGGGATCAAGGCCGGCGAGACGGTGCTGCTCACCTATCAGGACCAGCCTCTGGCCATCTTCGAGGTCGAGGACGTCTACGCCTACGACAAGGAGTTCCTGGCCGCCCAGATCTACGGCACCACCGACGAGGCCCATCCCGGGGTTCAGCGCACCTACAAGTACCAGGACCGGTTCCTGGGCGGGAAGATCACGCTGGTCTCGCCGCCGCACATCCAGGAGCCCTTCGACCGCTTCTTCTTCACCCCCCGCCAGATGCGGGAGCGCTTCGCCGAGAACGGCTGGCAGAAGGTGGTGGCCTACCAGTCCCGCAACGTGCCCCACGTCGGGCACGAGTGGCTCATGAAGTCGGCCTGGTTCGCGGCCGGGGCCGACGCCGTGCTGGTGAGCGCGGTCATCGGCGAGAAGAAGGTGGGCGACTCCATCGACGAGGCGGTCATCCTGGGACAGTCGATGCTGCGGGAGGCGGGCTACTTCCTCCCCGACGTGCACATGACCTCCATCCTGCTGTGGGACATGCGCTACGCCGGGCCCCGGGAGGCCGTCTTCCATGCCCTGGTGCGCAAGAACCTGGGCTGCACGCACCACATGTTCGGCCGCGACCACGCCGGCGTGGGGAAGTACTACGACCCCTACGCCGCCCACCGCATCTTCACCGAGATCCCCGACATCGGCATCAAGCCGGTCCTGACCCTGGAGTGGTTCTACTGCCCGCGCTGTGGACCGGGCTACGAGAAGCTCTGCGGCCACCAGGACCAGAAGGACCCCATCTCCGGGACCTGGATCCGCTCGCTCATCGCCGACGGGGTCCAGCCCGACCAGCAGAAGTTCCGCACCGAGGTCTTCGACACGATGCTCGAAGCCGGTCGTGTCTACGGCGACGGCTCGCCCTTCGTGTCCGACGAGTACCTGGCCAACCGCAATCCGGTCTTTGTCGTCCCGCCGTTCACGGCGGCCACCTGAGGGGGGCAAGCAGTGCCTACGTTCGTCCATGTCGATAAGTGCGACGGGTGCCGGGCTCTGGAACGCCCGGCCTGCATGTACATCTGTCCCAATGACCTGATGGCCTTGGACACCACGTTGACCAAGGGCTTCAACCAGGAGCCGGACCTGTGCTGGGAGTGCTACTCCTGCGTGAAGGTCTGTCCCCAGGGCGCCATCGAGATGCGGGGCTACGCCGACGTCATGCCGATGGGCTCCCGGGTCACGCCGCTGCGGGGCACCGACTCGATCATGTGGGCCATCCAGTACCGCAACGGCGAGGTCAAGCGGTTCAAGTACCCCATCCGCACGACCGCCTGGGGCTCGATCAACGGAGAGGTCGATCTCCCGGTCGCCGTCGAGGACGCCGCCGGTACCCAGTTGCTGGCCGGCGAGCCGCAGTACCTCCTCGTCGACGCCCTGCCCGCCCTCACCACCACCTGATCGAGCCCGGGGGGAAACCAGATGCCGTTCGAACCTGCAGTCGAAACCATCGAGTGCGACATCCTCGTCGTCGGTGGCGGCATGGCCGGGTGCGGCGCCGCCTTCGAGGCCGCCCAGTGGGCCCGCCCCCGGGGCCTCCGGGTCTGCCTGGTGGAGAAGGCCGCCATCGAGCGCTCCGGCGCGGTGGCCATGGGCCTGTCGGCCATCAACTGCTACATGGGGATGCGCTGGAACGAGAACCAGCCCGAGGACTTCGTCCGGATGGTCCGCCAGGACCTGATGGGGCTCTCCCGCGAGGACCTCGTCTACGACCTCGCCCGCCACGTCGACTCCTCCGTCCACCTCTTCGAGGAGTGGGGGCTGCCGATCTTCAAGACGCCCGACGGCAAGTACAAGCGTGAGGGCCGCTGGCAGATCATGATCCACGGCGAGTCCTACAAGCCGATCGTGGCCGAGGCGGCCAAGGCGGCGATCGGGGACGAGAACGTCTTCGAGCGCATCTTCGTGGCCCACCCGCTGCTCGACGCCGACGACCCCGAGCGCATCGCCGGTGTGGTCGGCTTCTCGGTCCGTGACTACAAGGTCGTCGTCTTCAAGGCCAAGGCCGTCATCAGCTGCGGGGGCGGCGCCACGGGCGTCTACCGGCCCCGGGCTCAGGGCGAGGGACTCGGCCGCATCTGGTACGCCCCGTGGAACACGGGATCGTCGTACTCGATGCAGATCCGGGCCGGGGCCCAGATGACGCAGATGGAGCACCGGCTGGTGGTGGCCCGGTTCAAGGACGGCTACGGCCCCGTGGGCATGTGGTTCCTGCTCTTCAAGTGCCAGGCCAAGAACGCCTACGGCGAGGTCACCGAGCAGAGCCGGGGCCACGAGCTGGAGGAGTGGGCCCCGTACGGCAACGCCAAACCGGTGCCCACGCCGCTGCGGAACCACCTGATGCTGAACGACATCAAGGACGGCCGCGGCCCCCACTACATGATGACCGACGAGGCGCTCCAGCGGATGTACGAGGAGGTCCAGAACGACCCGAAGCAGGTCGCCGAGATCGAGTCGGACGCCTGGGAGGACTTCCTGGACATGACCATGTCCCAGGCGCACATCTGGGCCTCTCAGAACATCGACCCGTCCAAGACGCCGTCGGAGATCATCCTCACCGAGCCCTACCTGATGGGGAGCCATGCTTCGGCCACCGGCGCGTGGTGCTCGGGGCCCGAGGATGCCGCCCCGGCGAACTACTTCTGGGGCTACAACCGGATGACCACGGTCAAGGGCCTGTTCGCCGCCGGGGATGCCTGCGGGGCCTCCGCCCACAAGTTCTCCTCCGGCTCGCACGCCGAAGGTCGACTGGCGGGCAAGGCGGCGGTGCAGTACGTCCTCGACAACGGCGACGTCCGCCTCGACCAGGGAGAGGTCAACGACACCGCCCGGGCCATCTACAAGCCCTTCAACAACTACGGCGAGCACCAGCACGAGACCAGCCGGCCCGAGATCAACGCCAACTACATCCTGCCCAAGATGGCGCTCATGCGGCTCCAGAAGGTCATGGACGAGTACGGCGGCGGGCCGGGCAACTACTACATGACCAACGGTCCGACCCTCGAGCGCGGCCTCGAACTCGTCCAGTTCATGCGGGAGGACTTCGAACACCTGGCCGCCCGCGACCTCCACGACCTCCTGCGCTGCTGGGAGGTGTGGGACCGGCTCGACTCGGCCGAGGCCTGCCTGCGTCACATGCTCTTCCGGGAGGAGACCCGGTGGCCCGGTTACTACTACCGGGGCGACCACCCCAAGCTCGACGAAGAGAACTGGAAGGTGTTCGTCAACTCCCGGCGTGACCCCAAGAGCGGGGAGTGGGAACTGCACAAGGTGCCATTCGAGACGAAGATCTCCTAGGGGGAGGATGGACGGCAACGGCAACGGGCACGGCGGTGGCGTGCCGCCGGGAGGTGGGGCAGGGGCCCCCACCGACGCTGCGATGAGCCGCCAGGCGAAGAGCCGTGAACGGGGAATCCTCGTGGTCGGCGGTGGGATGGCCGGTATCAGCGCCGCCATCGAGGCCGCCGAGGCGGGCAGCGACGTGTACATCGTCGAGAAGGACCCGTCCCTCGGCGGCCGCGTCGCCCAGCTGCACCAGTACTTCCCCAAGCTGTGCCCGCCCTACTGCGGCTTGGAGATCAACTTCCGGCGGATCCGGGCCGACCACCGCCACTTCAAGGTCTTCACCCAGTCCCAGGTGGTACGGGTGTCGGGGGAAGCGGGCAACTACGAGGTCACCGTGCGCCTCGATCCCCGGTACGTGCTGTCCGAGCGCTGCATCGCCTGCAACCGATGTGCCGAGGTGTGCCCCGTCGAGCGCCCCAATGCCTTCAACTACGGGCTCGACACCACCAAGGCCGCCTACCTGCCCAACCCGATGGCCTTCCCGATGAAGTACGTGATCGACGGGGCCGCCTGCCTGGGCGGGGCCTGCTCGGCCTGCGTGGAG
>JBOGFE010000304.1:0-8230 GCA_050741935.1 Acidimicrobiia bacterium
GTCTCCAACCGGTCGAGCTTGCGCCACTCGTCGTGCAGGTCGGCCAGGATGATGAAGGTGGCCCCCGTCCCCAGCAGGAACAGGCCGCCGACGCCGCCCGTCATCAGATAGGACAGCTGGTCGGCGACGAACAGCGAGCCGCTGGCGCCCTGGTAGCCGAGCAGGATGACGATCCCGCCCAGGGCGGCGATGCCGAAGCCCAGGACCCGGTCCCACTCCTCCCGCAGCCAGATCAGGGACGCCACGGACGCGAGGTTACCGGTCGGGCCCCAGATTGACCTCGCCGGCCGAGCCGTCGACCGTGACCGTCGTCCCGCTCACGGCCATCTCCGTGCCCACCTTCACGTTGACCACACAGGGGATGCCGAGCTCGCGGGCCACCACCGCCCCGTGGGACAGGACCCCGCCGATGTCGAGGACCACCGCCCCGGCGCAGGCCAGGATGGGCGCCCACCCGGGGTCGACGGTGCGGGCGAAGAGGACGTCGCCGGCGTCGAAGTCGCCGTAGGGGTCGGCCAGTACCCGGGCCGTGCCGGTGAGGGTGCCCGGGGCGGCGGCGATCCCGTGGAGCCGGGTGGTGCCGGCCTCCACCTTCTCGGGCGGCAGCAGCCCCCGCTCCCGGATGAAGCCGTCGTCGAGGGGCCGCATCCATCCCGGCCCGACCTCGACCAGCTCGGGCAGGTCGAGGGCCAGGCAGTCCTGGTGGGCCTGGTGACGGCGCTCGATCTCCTCGGTCCCCGGGCCCGCCCCACCGGCCAGGGCGGCGTGCAGCTCGGTGTGGCGCAGGTAGAACACCCGCTCCGGCGAAGCCAGGACGCCGCGCCCGGCCAGGAGGGGGCCGGCGGCATGGAGCAGCCGGCGGATCTCGTCGAAGAGCCGAACGGCGGGGATCTTGCCGTTCTCCCGCAACGCCATCTGGTTCTGGGAGCGCCGCAGCAGGGGGGCCACGACCCGGAGCTTGACCGGACCGAGCCTCCGGGCCAGGTCCGCCTCGGCGTCCTGGCGCACGGTGGACGACTCCTCGTCCTTCGCTTCCCGCCCGAGCTCGGCCCGCACGATGTCGAGGAGCTGGCCGGGATCCTGGCGGAAGCTCGGGTTGGCGAGCTCCAGCTCGGCCGGCCCCCGGTGGCCGTATCGGGCGAGGACGGAGTCGAGCTCGGCCGCCGCCGCCGGGCTGGCGGCGCGCAGGGCGGCTTCGGGCTCGGGCTTGTCCAGCGCTTCGGCCACCCCTTCCCGGCGGACAACCGCCGCCAGCTGGCGCACGGCCTTTCCGGACTCGGCGCTCTCGTTGCCCCCCAGGCCGACGTGGAGGCGGTTGGTGAGGTCACCGTTGCCGTCGCCGGCCTGGGCGGCCAGCAGCTTGCGCACGACCTCGAAGGAGGCGCTGGCCAGGCCGGCGCCGGTCATGAGCGTGTACCAGCAGTCGACCTGGATGTCGTCGAGGCGGCGCAGCCAGGCGTCGAGGTCGGCCTCGGTCAGGGTGGCGAGGTCGCCCCGGGGCCGGGCGGCGAGCACCCGGGCCGACTGGCGCTCGATGTTGGCGGCGGTGTCGCCGGCCAGTTTCAGCATCTTGGGCAGGACCTTGAGCCCCGTCAGCCCCTGGGCGAGCTGGTGGCGCCACCCGAGCTTGGGGGCGACGTAGCCGGGGTCGGCGTCCAGGCCGAAGAACTGCTGGTACATGGCCTGGCGGGAGCTGCCCGGGGTGACCTCGCCCAGGGTCCCCATGTGGTCGGCGTTCAGGTACACGAGGCCGTAGAAGGCGTTCATGAACGGTTCGGGGACCCGCGCCTCGGTGAGGACCCCCAGCCCCGAGAAGTAGAAGCGCCGGACGGCGGCCTCCTCGTAGGTGAGGATGAGGTCCTGGCTGATGGGGGTCAGCGGCTTCGGGTAGCCGTCGGCCGCGTTGGCCCGGGTGCAGGCCACCGGCGCCTGCGGCCAGGTGTTCAGCCAGTACTCCCAGTTGACCAGCGATTCGCTCACGAGGAAGCCTCCGTTTCCAGGATCGCCCGCAGGGCCTTCTTCTCCACCTTGCCGATCGAGGTGCGGGGCAGGGCCTCCACCACCCGGTACTCCTCCGGCACCTTGAACCGGGCCAGGGCGGACCGGCAGTGGGCGTCGAGGGCGGCGACGTCCACCTCGGCGCCGGGGCCGGCGACCACGAAGGCGACCACCGCCTCGTCGCGCACCGGGTCGGGCCGCCCGACGACGGCCGCTTCGGCCACGCCGGGGAACCCGGCCAGGACCAGCTCCACCTCCGAGGCGGACACGTTCTCCCCGCCCCGCTTGATCACGTCCTTGCGCCGGTCGACGAAGGTCAGGTAGCCGTCCTCGTCGCACCGGCCGATGTCACCGGTGTGGAGCCAGCCGTCGCGCAGGGTCTCGGCCGTGGCTTCGGGCCGGTTGTGGTAGCCGAGCATGAGCGACCGGCCGGGCACACCGTGGATCCGGATCTCGCCCTCGACGCCGGGAGGGCAGGGAGTGCCGTCGTCGGCGAAGATCCCGATGGCCTTGCCCCGGGCCGGGCGGCCCACGCTGGGGATCCGCCGGTCGCCGTAGAGGGGGGCGGCGCTGGCGATGGCCACCGCCTCGGTGAGGCCGTAGACGTTGCACAGGGGGGCCCCGAAGCGCGCCTCGAAGGCGGCCCACATCTCGAGGGGGACGTTGAGCCCGTAGGGGACGCACCGCAGCCGGTTGTCGTCGTCGGTCTCGAGCTCGGGGGTGGCCATCAGCATGCGCACCTGGGTGCCGACCAGCGAGCTGATGGTCACGCCGTGGGCGCGGACCAGGTCGATCCAGGTCCGGGCCGAGAAGCCCCGGGCCACCACCAGCCGGGCGCCGGTGGCCAGGGCGGGCAACAGCGTCACCAGCTGGGCGTTGACGTGGAAGAGGGGCAGGACGGCGAGGAAGACGTCGTCCGGGCGGGCCGCCCAGTAGGAGGCGACGTTGTCGGCCTCGACGGCCAGGGAACGGTGGGCGAGCATCACCCCTTTGGGATGGCCGGTGGTGCCCGACGTGTAGAGGATCTCGAAGACGTCGCCGGGCCCGGGGGGCGCGACGGCGGGCGAACCGGTGAGCGGCAGCGGCTCCCAGCCGTCGGCCTCACCCCGCAAGCTCAGCCGGGGTCCGGTGAACCCGGTGGCGGCGGCCGCCTCGTCCACCCGCTTGGTCCCCTCCACCTCGGCGATCAGGGCCACGGCGCCGGCGTCGGACAGCTGCCAGGCGATCTCCCGGGGCGTGAGCAGCGCGTTGAGGGGTACCGCCACCGCCCCGAGCCGGGCCAGGCCGGCCAGGGCCACGACGTAGTCGGCGCTGTTGAGCCCGAAGAGGGCCACCGGTTGGCCCGGTGCCACCCCCCGCTCCTCCAGCCCGGCGGCCAGCGCCTCGGCCCGGCCGGCGATCTCCACCCAGGACCGGGTCTCGTCCGGCCGGCCGTCCTCCACGAAGGTGACGAGCGGGGAGTCGCCCGACAGCTCGGCCCGGCGGGCGACGAGGTCCCACACCGTGTCGGTCGGAACCCGCCCCTCGTACATGGCCTGATGCCTAGCGGTGGGAGAGGCCGTCGTCGATCGCCGCGCCGACCATGACCGTCACCGCTTCCTCCCCGCCGCGGCTGTTGTGGGTGGTCTCGAAGTCGCAGAACCCCGTGCGCCCATCGGCCAGGCGCACCCGGGAGATCGTGTCCACACAGGCCACGTTGCGGTGCAGGGTCAGGAGCCCGTCGACCCGGTCGGCCTCGAAGGTCACGTCGGTCCCGTCGGGCAGGTCCATGCGGACCCGGCCGCCCCGGCAGGACAGGCCGTCGATGTCCACGTAGGCCAGGATGTCCACGGCCCGGGCCGGCGTGGTCTCCCCGTGGCGGTTGACGTAGCCCTCGGTCACCAGCGATCCGTCGTTGGCCAGCCAGGACAGGCCCATGAACGAGAGGTCGGGGCCCAACGTCCCCGCCACCCACCGGTGGGTGCGGATGGTGTTCCACTTGCGCGTCCCCCAGGAGTGGTCGCGGTGGTGCAGCCCGTCCACGTCGTAGCGCCGGTCGCCGATGCGGACCGTGCCCGTGACCCGGCCCGACGCCTCCCAGTGCTCGGGGGCGAACTCCTTGGCCAGGCTGGTCTGGGTGCCGAGTTGCCAGAGGTTGGTCATCGGGTAGAAGTCGGTGACGGTCACGTCGCACTCGAACTCGGGCTGGCTGACCCGCCAGTGCAGCTGGCCGTTCTCGAGGACGGCGGCCACCCCGCCCGCCTCCAGGCGCACGCCGTCGCCGGCACGGTCGTGGTCGGAGAGCGGCAGCGCCCCCCGGTACCACCGGTAGCGGTCCCCGGCGTCGGTCACGGCTCCCAGCCACACGGTGGCCGTGCCCTGGCCCACCTCGTGTCCGAGCCGGAACAGCGCGCCGACCCCGGCCTGGTCGTCCCAGAAGGTGAGGACCACGCTCTCCTGCCACCACGGATCGTCGGTGGCCGCCGGAGCCTCGTGGCACAGCTCGTCCTTCTCCTGGTAGGTGCTGGACATGGAGGCCCTCCCCGGGGTTGCATGAGTGAGTCGGTGAATGGGTGAACGAACATTCAGTCTCCGCATGCGGGGCCTCCGTGTCAAGCCGGAGCTAGGTTTGTCGGCATGAGCCTGGTTGGCATCTCCCACCGCGAGAAGTCGGTGGCCCTCGTCACCCTGGGCCGGCCCGACGCCCTGTGCGTCCTCGACGACCGCCACATCGTCGACCTCCTGGCCGCCCTGGAACAGGTCGGGCGGGACCCCGACGTGCGGGCGGTGGTCGTCACCGGACGGGGCCGGGCCTTCTGCGCCGGCGGGGACCTGCGCTGGATGGCCGGCTATCACGGCGCCGACAGCGGCGAGCCCATGCGCCAGCTCACCAAGCCGTTCCACGCCGCCATGGTGGAGCTGCGCCGGATGCCCAAGCCGGTGGTGGCGGCGGTGAACGGCGTGGCCGCCGGCGGCGGCCTCAGCCTGGCCCTGGGCGCCGACCTGCGGGTGGCGGCCAGCAGTGCCTTCTTCAGGGTCGCCTACCTGACCGCCGGGCTCACCCCCGACGGCGGCCTGACCTGGCTCCTCCCCCGGGTGGTGGGGCGCCAGCAGGCCATGCGGATGGTCCTGCGCAACGACGACGTCAGCTCGGCCGAGGCCCTGGCCTGCGGGCTGGTCGACGAGGTGGTGGACGACGACCGGGTCGTCGAGGTGGCCGTGGCCCTGGCCGCCAAGCTCGGCGACTGGCCGGGCGACGTGGCCGCGGCCAGCCGGCGCCTGCTCGACGTCTCCGAGACCTCGACCTTCGAGGCCCACCTCGAGGAGGAGCGGGCGGCCATCACCGCCCTGGGCCGCACCGCCGCCCACCGCGAAGCGCTGACCCGCTTCCTCCGCCGGCGCTAAACCCGCCGTCTCGCGGAGAAACCCGGCTCTGAGCCGTGGTTGGTTAACGAAGAGAACTTCAACGTCAGAACTGCGCCGGAGGAGCCATCGTAGAGGGGGAGCCGCTATGGCACCATCCAAGTCATCGTGCCGTGGCCTTGCTGCTCTTGCGAGCCGTCGCAGGCCAAACAGCGGTTACTGGCTTGTCACGGTCGACGGAAATGTCTCCGCCTTCGGTGTCGACAACTTCGGCGGTGTGTCGGCAACATCGCCGATCACTGGCATGGCCGCTCACCCATCGGGCCGCGGCTATTGGCTGGCGCAGCGAACGGTGAGGTATGGGCGTTCGGTCGGGCAAGGGACGACGGCGACGCCGTGGGTCTTACCTCGAAGCCGATCGTCGACATCGTCGGCACGCCCTCCGGACGCGGCTACCGGCTTGTCACCTCGGAGGGCGAGGTCTTCACCTTCGGCGACGCCGGGTTCCTCGGGCACCTGAAGGGCACCACTCTTAACGCTCCGGTCGCGGGAATGGACGCCACTCAGGATGGACTGGGATATCGGATGATCGGCCAGGATGGGGGCGTATTCAACTTCGGAAACGCCACGGTAGAGGGTGCCGCTCCGAAGCCTGCCCGTTACAAGCACCAGGACGGATCCGAGAATGTGTATACGAGCATCGAGATGCATCCGACCGAGCCCCGGAAGTACTGGCTGACGCTCTGGAACGGTGCCGTGACGGCCTTCAACGCCTCCCTCTAAAGGACGAGGAGTCGACTTGCGGGAGCCTGTGCACACCGAACCGGGACGGCAGCGTCACCGCCGTTGGATTGGCGTTGCCGCTGGCGTGTTCGTCCTAGCCGGAATCGTAACGTCCCTCGCGCTTTTCGGCGATGACGATGGCGGCTCGGACAACGTCTCCGGCACGGTGTCAGGACCCGACCGGACAAAGGATTCCGTCCCAGCACCGCTCGTTGAGGGATGGGCTGCCGTCGCGAACTCCCCCCTCAGCGGTCGAAGCCATCATTCGATGGTATGGACTGGTGACGAGATGATCGTCTGGGGCGGCTTTGGAGTCGCAAGCGACAACAGAGACGGCGAGCTCTTTGCGGATGGAGCCGCATACGATCCCGAGACCGACGACTGGCGCCGCTTGCCCGCGAGTCCACTCGAGGCTCGTCAAGGGCACTTCGCGATCTGGACAGGCCGGGAAGTGCTCATCTGGGGCGGGCCTTCGCCCCTCGTCCTCGCGGATTCACAAGTTCCGGTCGACCACAACGATGGCGCTCTCTACGATCCGGCGTCCAAGGAGTGGCGCCGGATCCCAGAATCACCCCTCTCGCGTCGGTCGGAGTCGGCTGTGGCGTACGCGGCAGGTCGACTTCTCGTCTGGGGTGGACGCGACGGGCGTGCACCGAACGATCCTGGCTTGGCCGACGGAGCGGTGTACGACGTGAAGACCAACCGCTGGACGCTCCTTCCCGAAGCACCCCTCCCCGGCCGTATCAGGCCCGCTGTGGCGGCAGTCGGAGACCAAGTGTTGATCTGGAGTGGCATTCGGATCGAATCGGGCGGCGACCGCCGAACAGACGCCGCCCTGTACAACCCTACGACCCATGACTGGACGAGGATCGCGGACGCGCCTCGCCCCGCCGGCTGCTTCGAGGAACGTTGCCCGGGGACCACCACTGGCAGCCTGGCGTTGTTCGTGAACGCCCGCCTGTCGTACGACGCGAGTACCGGCACCTGGAACGACATGCCGGACTGCGCCGCCGCCCGCGAGTTCAGCAGCGGGCAGTCGACGGTCGCTGCCGCCGACGGTCTGATCGCATGGGGCGGGAAGTCCCCCTACGGAGATCGCCTTCCAGGTGCCAGCTATCACCTCCGAGACAAGCGATGGAGCGAGCTACCGGAACCGGCGTTCGCTCCTCGTCTCCATCACGCTGCGATCTGGACCGGCGACCGGATGATCGTTTGGGGTGGCATCAGCGGAGCTGAAGGGGAACCGACCACCTATCACAACGATGGAGCTGCGTACTTCCCCGGTGAAGTGGACCTGTCCGCCATCCGGGAATGTCGGCCGGCGCCGCCACCACCGCCTGTCGATTAGTTGACGCGGGACGGTGGTTCTGAGGACCGCGGGGCGGGCGGTCAGCGGGCGGCGGCCCACAGGGCGCCGCCGAAGGAGAGGGCCGAGACGGCCAGGGCGAAGAGCACGCCCTCGAGCGCCGGGCGGGGTTCGGTGGGTGCGCGCAGCATGAGCCCGCCCACCAGGGCGCCGCCGACCAGCCCGCCGAGGTGGCCGCCGATGGAGATGCCGGGGATGGCGAAGGTGAAGACCAGGTTGATGGCCAGCAGCGGGCCGATCCCCGACTGCCACACGTTGATGCCCCGCTGGCGCAGGCCGACGGCCGCCGCCCCCACGAGGCCGAAGACGGCCCCGGAGGCGCCGGCGGTCACGCCGTTGGGCTCCATGAGCATGACGCCGAAGGACCCGGTGAGGAGGGCGGCCAGGTAGAGGGCGGCCATCCGGGCCCGGCCCAGGGCCGGCTCCAGCATCTGCCCGAAGCGGGCCAGGATCACCATGTTGAAGGCGATGTGCAGGATCCCGTAGTGCACGAAGCCGGAGGTGATCAGCCGATACCACTCGCCGGCGTTCACGGCCGGGGCGAAGAGGGCCAGGCGCAGCTGCAGGTCGCCGCCCCGCCCCAGGGCACCGCCGGTCAGGGCCGTGAGGATGAACACGCCGATGTTGATGGTGATGATGACCCGGGTCACCAGGGCGCCGCCGACCAGCCCGCCGAGGTGGCCACCGATGGAGATGCCGGGGATGGCGAAGGTGAAGACCAGGTTGATGGCCAGCAGCGGG
>JBOGFE010000305.1:0-8030 GCA_050741935.1 Acidimicrobiia bacterium
GACATCGACGGACGAGACGCCACCGAGGGAGGAGCAGTGTGGGCCCGACCCATGGTGCCGACCGGCGTGATGCCGACTGGCATCACGCCAGGTGGTATCATGCCGATGTGCGACGGGGGAAGAATCCGTACCATTACGGCACGCCGGCGGAGGACGAGCATTTCGTCGGGCGCGAGGAGGAGCTGGCGGCGCTGCTGAGCCGGCTGCGCAACGGCATCAACGTGGCCGTGACGTCGCCTCGGCGCTACGGGAAAACGTCGCTGCTGCTCCGGGCGGAACGGGAGCTGGCGGCCGAGGAGGCGGCGGTCCTCCACGTGAACGTGCTGCGCTGCCGGGACGAGGCGGCGCTGGCCGGCGAGCTGGCCGGAGATGCCTTCCGGGCGCCCGGCGGACGCTGGCACCGCGCCAAACAGGCCGTCCCCGACTTCCTGGCACGGCTGCGGGCGAACCCCACGGTCACCTTCGAGGGGGAGCAGGCCAAGTTCGGGTTCGAACCCCGTCTGGCCGCGGCCGACGCCGACGGGGTCATCGCCGACGTGTACGCCCTGGTCGAAGAGCTGGCGAGACGACGCCCGGCAGCGATCGTGCTCGACGAGTTCCAGGCCATCGTCGATCTCGGCGAGCACCTCCCCGGCCTGTTCAAGAGCCTGGCCGACGCCCATCCCAAAGTCGCCCTGGTGGTGGCCGGCTCCAAGAAGCACCTGATGGACCAGCTCGTCGCCGCCCCCAGCGCCGCCCTGTACAAGATGGCCCAGTCTCTCGCCCTCGGCCCGATCCCCGGCGACATCATGGCCGACTACCTCCAGACCCGGGCCCGGGCGGGCGGGAAATCCATGACCGCGGACGTCGCCACGCTGATCGTCGAACAGGCCGGCCCCGTCCCCAACGACATCCAGCGCCTCGCCTACGAGACCTACGACTGCGCCGGCCCCGCTATCGAGCGACCCGACGTCGACACCGGCCTGGCCCGAGTCGTGGCGCACGAGTCCGACACCTTCGCCGAACGCTTCGAGCTCCTCGCCCCCGGCCAGCGTCGGGTCCTGATGGCCCTGGCCGAGGAACCCACCGCCGCGCCGGCATCGGCCGCCTTCACCGCCCGCACCGGCCTCGCCAACCATTCGTCGGTCCGCAAGGCACTCACCGCCCTCGAACACGACGAGCTCGTCATCCGCCGGGCCGGCCGCCTCGCGGTCGCCGACCCGTTCCTCGCCACCTGGCTCCGCACCCCGTCCTGACCCGGCGGGGCCCACTGGTCGCCGGCAGCGCCGGGCCTCGAAGCCGGGACGGGGCGACTGCTGCCCCACTCCCGGCCGGAGGAATTCCAACAGTACCGCCCGTGTGCATGCCAGCCTGCTTGCTGGTCGTGTCGTGCGTCAGCTGGACCTCTGACGGATTGGCGGCTGCTTGAAGGGGACCCGGGACCGGTCAGCCTGAGGATGGACGAGCGCCTCGGTGAGCCGGAGTTTCCGGGTGCCGTGGTCGTAGACGGCGGCGAAGCTCGCCGCCGGAGAGTGCGGCGTCTCGAGCGCCTGCGCTTCGAACTCCGCGCCCCGGTCGGTGAGGTGCACCCTGAGGTTGTCCCGGGAGCTGGTTGACGTCGGGCAGGCGCCGTCGTCGTGGTTGTGGTTCAGGCCGAGGAAGTGGCCGATCTCGTGGGCGAACGTGCGGGCGAATCCGTCCGGGTCGTTCCGGCGGCCGATCTCACCGCCGGTCAGGCCGTCGTCCTTGCCGGCGTTGTCGGCCGCATCGAGGTCGGTCCGCGGGATGATGTCGAAGCCGACCTCGATGATGTTGAGATGGATGTGCGTTCCCTCGACGCCCTGGAGTTGCTGCAGCAGGGAGACGGTGACGGGTCGACCCGTGTCGGGATCGACCGGCGGGGTTCACCCTGAGCATGGTCCGTGATTCGCTCGGCTGTGTCCCGTACCGGACGGACAGCGCCCGAGCAACAGTGTCTGCGCCGTTGAGATCACGCCACTTCATCCTGACGTCGGCTGTGGCGATGACGTCGCTTGTGACCTCCAGCTGGCGTACCGGGGCACCGAAGGTGACGGGTCCCTTGAGATGCGCCGCATTCTCGATAACGACGTCGCCGTTGATCCTGACCGCACCTGAGTAGTCTCGATCCCAGTTGACAACGAGTTCGTCGTTGGGGCCGTGCACGAGGGCGCGCCTCGTGGATCGTGTGTTGCCCGCCCATCGCTGACGGTCCCGGCGACCTCAATTCGAAATCCAACGCTTCGGCAGCCACCGAGACCTCGTTCAACACCACGTCACTCACTGCTACACCTCCGGTATCCGAGCGAACTCCACCAGCTAGCGAAGTCCGTGCTTGTACGGATTTCTGCGAGTTCCGAAGAACTCGATCGAGGTGAGCCCTAGCCGGGCCCCGCCCCAGAGCGGCCCTCACCGCATTGCCCGGCGAGTGCCAGTCCTTCTCGCTCTCGAAGAATTCGGACATCTGCCGCGTAAGCAACGCCGGGCACGTCCGTTATAGAGCCGGATACGCCGGGGAACGTCAGAAGGGCTCGACGTCGAGGAGAGGTTCCTTGACGCCGTCGAGATCCTCGGCGGCGTCCCAGTCCGAGCTGCCCGCGGCCATCAGGGCCTGGCGGACCTGGGCCGGTTCGGCGCCCGGGTGGCTGGCCAGCCACAGGGCGGCGGCCCCGGCCACGTGGGGTGCGGCGAAGGACGTCCCCGTGAGCGTGCCGTAGCCGCTCGGGCTGTTGGGCACCCGGCCGTCGACGGGGACGCTCGACAGGATGCACACCCCGGGGGCGATCATGTCGACGTCGGAGCCGTGGTTGGAGAAGTTGGCCAGGGAGTCGTCGGCGTCGTCCCGGCAGCTGGGCGGCCCGCCCAGCGAGCCGGCCCGGCCGTCGGAGTCGGCCAGGGCCGACACGGTGATGACCTCGTCGTAGGCCGCCGGCGTGTAGCGGGCGGCGTCGGCGCTGTCGTTCCCGGCGGCCACCACGTACGTCACCCCGGCGGCCACCGACTTGCAGATGGCCTGGTGCAGGAGGTCGCCGTCGATCTGGCCGCAGCTGCCGTCGTCGCCCCCCTCGCCCCCGAGGGACAGGTTGGCCACCTCGATGTCGTTGTCGGGGTCGGCGTCGAGGCGGGTGCTTGTCACCCAGTCCACGCCGCAGAGGAGCTCCTTAGTCGTGCCCCGCCCCTCCTCGTCGAGCACCCGGACGGCCCACAACCGGACGCCCGGCGCCACCCCGACGACGCCGCGGCCGTCGTCGATGGCGCCCACGATGCCGGCGATGTGGGTGCCGTGGCCGAGCTTGTCGTCGAAGCCCCGGCCGCTGGCGCAGTTGTGCCCCCCGGCCACGTTGAGGTCGGGGTGGTCCTTGTCGATGCCGGTGTCGAGCACGGCCACGTCGGCGTCGACCCGGGGCCGGTCGGCGCCGTCGATGGCGGCGGTGACCGACAGGTCGGCGTTGATGCGGTCGATCCCGGCCGGCATGGCGGCGGTCGATGACAGCGGGCGGTCGGCTTCCACCGCCACCACCTGCGGATCGGCGCGCAGCGCGGCCACGGCCGGCGGGGTCAGGTCGGCGGCGTAGCCGGTGAGGGCGGAGCGGTACACATGGCTCACGGTGAAGCCCAGCGCCGCCGCCTGTTCGGCCGCCACGGCGTCGGGGTCGGCCACCCCGGCGGCCAGCGCGACCACGTAGGACGAGGGTCCGGCGGGTGGAGCGGACAGGGCGGGAACCGGGGCGAGCATGACCACGCTCACGGCACCGGCCGCCCAGAAACGTCTCACAAACTCTCCCCCGTCTCGACACGCGTGCCGTGTCGCCTCCCCACACCAGGGTGGTGGCCGCTCCGCGTCGGTGTCAAGGGACGGAACGAGGTGTTTACCTTTGACTCGCCTACCCTGGGGACAGGGGAAGGGGGAGTATGGGCTGGTGGGTGGTCAAGCTGATCCTCACGCCGGTGATGCGGGTCTGCTACCGGGTGAAGGTGGAGGGCCGGATCCACGTCCCCAATCGCGGGCCGGCCATCCTGGCGTGCAACCACAACGCCTTCTGTGATTCGCTCTTCCTGCCGGCCGTGCTGCGGCGGCGGCTCACCTACGTGGCCAAGGCGGAGTACTTCGAGAACCGCCGGACGGCGTGGTTCTTCCGGGCCATCGGCCAGATCCCGCTGCGCCGGGGCCCGGGGTCGGAGTGGCGCCGGGCCCTCGACTCGGCCGCAGGCGTCCTCGAGGAGGGGAAGCTCTTCGGCATCTATCCCGAGGGGACGCGCTCCAAGGACGGGCGCCTGCACCGGGGCCACACCGGGGTGGCCATGCTCGCCCTGCGCACCGGGGCGCCCATCATCCCGGTGGGGATCATCGGGACCCGGCAGGCCCAGCCGATCGGCTCGCTCGTCGCCCGGCCGTTCTCCCGCATCACGGTCCGCTTCGGGCCCCCGCTCGACTTCTCCGAGTTCGCCGGGCGGGACCGGGAGCGCCTCGTCCTGCGCCATGTCACCGACACGGTGATGGCCGAGATCCAGCGGCTCTCGGGCCAGGAGTACGCCGGCAAGTACGCCTCCTCCCGGACCCCCGAGTCCGCCGCCGGCTAACCCCCGTCCGCCGGGAAACCCCGCGTGCGCTCGACAGCCCGGCGCCAGGCGGCGTGGCGGCGTCCGGCCTCCGCCTCGCGCATGGCGGGGGCGAACTCGGCGTCACACAGCCACTGGGCGGCCACCTCGTCGGGGCTGGACCACACGCCTTCGGCCAGGCCGGCCAGGTAGGCGGCCCCCAGCGCCGTCGTCTCCGCCACCACCGGCCGGCGGACGGGCACCCGCAGCAGGTCGGCCTGGAACTGGCACAGCACGTCCATCACCGCCGCGCCGCCGTCGGCCCGCAGCTCGGAGATGGTGGTGCCCCCGGCCGCCTCCATGGCCTCGACCACGTCGCGGGTCTGATGGGCCATGGCCTCCACGGCCGCCCGGGCCAGATGGGCCCGGCCCACGCCCCGGGTGAGCCCGACGATGGCCCCCCGGGCGTACGGGTCCCAGTGGGGGGAACCGAGCCCGGTGAAGGCGGGGACCAGGTAGACGCCCTCGGTGTCGGTGACCGACTCCGCCAGCGGCCCGGTCTCGGCCGCCTCGGTGATGATGCCCAGGCCGTCCCGCAGCCACTGGATGGCCGCCCCGGTCACGAAGATGGCGCCCTCCAGGGCGTAGGCCACACCACCCCGCTCACCCAGGTCCCAGGCCACCGTGGTGAGCAGGCCTGCCACCGGCTCGGGCCGTGCCGGGCCGAGGTTCATGAGCACGAAGGAGCCGGTTCCGTAGGTGTTCTTGGTCATGCCGGGCGAGAAGCAGGCCTGGCCGAAGAGCGCCGCCTGCTGGTCGCCGGCGATGCCGGCCACGGGCACGGCCAGGCCGCCGGCCGCCGCCGGGTCGGTCACCCCCAGGCGCCCGCAGGACGGCCGCACCTCGGGGAGGCAGGCCGTCGGCACGCCGAACACCTCGCACAGCCGGTCCGACCAGGCCAGGGCGCCGATGTCGAAGAGCATCGTGCGGCTGGCGTTGCCGGGGTCGGTGGCGAACACGCCGCCGTCGGGCCCGCCGGTCAGGTTCCAGGCCACCCAGGCGTCCACCGTCCCGAGCGCCAGGTCGCCGGAGGCGGACACACCCCCTTGGCCGAGCAGCCACTCCATCTTGGTGGCCGAGAAGTAGGGGTCGAGCACGAGCCCGGTCGCCCGGCGGATCCCGGGTTCCAGGCCGGCGGCGCGCAGCTCGTCGCAGCGGGCGGCGGTCCGGCGGTCCTGCCACACCAGCGCCCGGTGGAGCGGACGGCCCGTGCGCCGGTCCCAGGCCACCACCGTCTCCCGCTGGTTGGTGATGCCCACGGCGGCCACCGCCTGCCCCTGTTCCTCCAGCCGCTTGGCCAGCTCGGCCAGGGTGGAAGCGACGGCGTCGCGGATCTCGACGGCGTCGTGCTCGACCCACCCGGGACGGGGGAAGTGCTGCGTCAGCTCCTTGTAAGAAAAGCCGAGTGGCCGGCCGGCCTCGTCCACCGCGAAGCTGCGGACCCCGGTGGTCCCTGCGTCGACGGCAATGATGGCGGGCATAAGCTCGAGAGAGGCTAGCGAGGAGTAGAGGATGAGGATCGGTGTGCTGACTGGTGGCGGGGACTGCCCGGGCCTCAACGCGGTCATCAGAGCCGTGGTCCGCAAGGGCGAGGGCGTCTTCGGTCACAACCTGGTCGGCTTCCGCCACGGCTGGCGGGGAGTGGTGGAGACCCAGATGGTCGACCTCACCATCGCCTCCACCCGGGGCATCCTCCACCGGGGCGGCACCATCCTCGGCACCTCCCGGACCAACCCCTACAAGACGGACGACGGTGTCCGCCGGGCCCTCGACACCCTGCGCCGGGAGCGCATCGACGCCCTGGTGGCCATCGGCGGTGAGGACACGCTCGGGGTGGCGTCCAAGCTCACCGACGAGGGGGTGCGCATCGTGGGCGTCCCCAAGACGATCGACAACGACCTGTCGGCCACCGACTTCACCTTCGGCTTCGACACGGCCGTGCAGATCGTCACCGACGCCATCGACCGGCTCCACACCACGGCCGAGAGCCACGACCGGGTGATGGTGGTCGAGGTCATGGGCCGCCACGCCGGCTGGATCGCCACCTTCGCGGGCATGGCCGGCGGCGCCGACGTGATCCTCATCCCCGAGGAGCCCTTCGACATCGACGACGTGTGCGACCGCATCCGCCACCGGCACATGCGGGGCGCCCGCTTCTCCATCGTGGTGGTGGCCGAGGGCGCCCTGCCCAAGGAGGGGACGCTGGTCACCCAGGAGGTCGAGGTCGACCAGTTCGGCCACGAGCGCCTGGGGGGCATCGGCAACATGCTCCAGAACGAGGTCGAGGAGCGGACCGGCTTCGAGACCCGGGTCACCATCCTCGGTCACGTCCAGCGGGGTGGCACCCCCACCGCCTACGACCGCGTCCTGGCCACCCGCTTCGGGGTCGAGGCCATCGACGCCGTCCACGAAGGCGACTTCGGGATCATGGTCGCCCTGCGGGGCGCCCACATCATCCGGGTGCCCATCGCCGAGGCGGTGAAAGAGCTGAAGACGCTCGACCGCCGCATCTACGACGTGGCCTCGGTCTTCTTCGGCTGACGCGAGGGCACGCCGCGGGTGTGCCGGCGGAGGCGATGGGCCAGAATTCCGAGGTGGCCGTGGGCTCCGCCGTCGTCACCATCCTGTTCACCGACCTGGTGGACTCGACGGCGCTCCTGGCGCGGGCCGGTGACGAGCAGGCCCAGCGCATCTTCCGGGCCCACCACGACCTCCTCGCCGAGGCCGCCACCGCCCACGGGGGCGAGGAGGTCAAGTGGCTGGGCGACGGGCTCATGGTCGCCTTCGCCTCGGCCGCCGACGCGGTGCGCTGCGCCGTCGCCATGCAACAGGGTGGCCACGAACCGGTCCACGGCGAGCGGCTCGCCATCCGGGTCGGGCTCAACGCCGGCGAGGCGCTGCGGGAGGCCACCGACTACTTCGGCACCCCGGTAGTGGTGGCCCGGCGCCTGTGCGACCAGGCCGACGCCGGCCAGATCCTCTGCGCCGACGTGATCGCCGGCCTGCTCATGGGCCGGCCCGACTTCGCCTTCTCCGACCTCGGCAAGCTCGACCTCAAGGGCGTGCCCCAGCCCGTCTCCGCCTTCAGCGTCCACTACGACGCCGGTCCGGCCGGCGTGCTGCCCAGCCGGCTCCCGTTCGTGGGCCGGGAGAGCGAGCTCACCCGCCTGCGGCAGCGGTGGACCGAGGCGGCCGCCGGCCGGGGCGGGCTGGCGCTGGTGGCGGGCGAGCCGGGGATCGGCAAGACCCGCCTGGTGGAGGAGCTGGCCGAGCGGGCCGCCGGCGACGGCGGCGAGGTGCTGTGGGGCCACTGCTTCGAAGGCGAGTGGATGCCGCCCTTCGCCGCCTTCGCCGAGATCCTGGAGGCCGTCGCCCTCCACGCCGAGGCCGGTGAGCTGGAGGCCGACCTCGGCCCCGGCGGGCCGCCCCTGGCC
>JBOGFE010000306.1:0-10481 GCA_050741935.1 Acidimicrobiia bacterium
GGCCAGCTCGGCCCGGGCCAGGTTGCGCCGCACCGCCTCGGCGCCGGCCTCCCGCTCGGCCCGGGTGCTGCGGGCGTCGAGGTAGCCGGCGTAGCCGGTGTCGTGGACGTGGCCCCGGCCCCGGTCCAGCTCCAGCACCCGGGTGGTGACCCGGTCGAGCACGTGGCGGTCGTGGGTGACGAGCACCAGGCCGCCCCGGAACCGGGCCAGGCGCTCCTCCAGCCAGGCGATGGCGTCGACGTCGAGGTGGTTGGTGGGCTCGTCCAGGACGAGCAGGTCGACCTCCTCCACCAGGAGGCGGGCCAGGGCGGTGCGCTTGGCCTGCCCGCCCGAGAGGGTGGCGACATCGGCCCCGGCCAGGGCCCCCATCCCCAGGCGCTCGAGGATGGCCGCCGCCTCCCAGCTGGGCCCGACCACGCTGCCCACCGTGCCGGCGGGCAGCACCGGGTCCTGGGGGAGGAACCCGACCCGGACCCCCCGGCCCCGGCGCACCGCGCCCGCCT
Source organism: Acidimicrobiia bacterium (assembly GCA_050741935.1). Taxonomy (GTDB): domain Bacteria; phylum Actinomycetota; class Acidimicrobiia; order IMCC26256; family BP-133; genus CAWBJP01. Next base: position 504 of record JBOGFE010000306.1, read on the forward strand.
CGGGCGCCGCCTCGCCGGCCAGGACCCGCAGCAGGGTCGACTTCCCCGACCCGTTGCGGCCCACCACGCCGAGCCGGTCGCCGGTCTGCACGGTCAGCGACAGGTCCTCGAACAGGGGCCGATCGGGCCGCCGCACCGCCACCCGCTCCAGGTCGACCAGGATCACGACCGGGCAGCGTATGTGCCCCACCCCAGGGCACCGCCCCACCCCGTCTCGAGTTAGCCGAATCCACGTTTCCGGTGGATCTGGTTCACGCGCAACTGGTGGGTCAGCGCCGGCGGCGGCGGGTGGTGGTGGTCGTGGTGCTGGGCTTGGGCTTCGTGGTGGTGGTCGTCGGGCGCATGGTGGTGGTCGTCGTCGTTGTTGTGGTCGGGGCGATCATCACCAGGTCGAGGACGGCCGCTCCGGGAGGCACCCCCAGGCTCAGGCGGGAGCCGAGGTCGACGGCGTCGCCGAAGGGGGTCACGGCGCCGTCGGCGGTAGCCACCCAGTAGCCGTCGCCGGTGGCGCTGGCCATCAGGCGCGCCGCCGGCGATTCCGTGGTGCACAGGCCGCCACCGGGCAACGACCCGAAGTAGCCGGCGTCCCCGAAGGTGAAGATGCCGCCGTCCCTAGCCAGGAGCCAGTACCCCTCGCCGGACGGCGTCGGGGCCAGGCCGGCGATGGGCTGGTTGAGGGCGACGTCGCCGGTGGAGCCGAGGAACTCTGCGTCCCCGAAGGTGAAGATCCCGCCGTCGGAAGCCACCAGCCAGTAGCCCTCGCCGGTCGGCGTCGAGGCCATGCCGACGATGGGCTCGTTCAGGGTCACATCGCCGGTGGAGCCGAAGAAGGCGGCGTCGCCGAAGGCGAACACCCCGCCGTCGGAGGCGGCGAACCAGTATCCCGAGCCGTCGGGAACGGCGGCCATGGCCACCGCCGGCCGGTTGAGCGTCTGATCGCCGGTGGACCCGTGGAAGGGCGCCTCCCCGAAGCTGAACACGCCGCCGTCCGCTCCCAGCAGCCAGTAGCCGGCGACGGAGTCGGGGCCGGGGTCGCGGGGCGGGTTGGTGTCGAAGGCGCAGTAGTTCCCGTAGCGGAACCCCTGGGCGATGCGCAGGCTGGGAAAGGGGTTGATCGGGGTGCCGTCGGGCCGGCGGATCTCGAAGTGGAGGTGGGAGCTCGTCCCCTCGGCGTTGCCGCTGTCACCGGCGAAGGCCACGACCTGGCCGGCGGTCACGGAAGCGCCGACCTCGATCCCGGGGGCGAAGGCGTGCTCCAGGGGGTTGGCGCCGTCGTCGGTGCCCGGCGTGTCGTTGTTGATGTGGATGTAGGTGTAGCTCCACCCCTGGGCGTCCCGCAGCGTCAGCATGTTCCCCGAGTTGGTGCCGTCGTCGATCGTCATCCGGCGCACCCGGGCGTCGGCCGCGGCCAGCAACGGCGTCAGCTTGGGGACGAGCATGTCGATGCCCTCATGGGTCCGGTCGCCGGAGCGGGGGTCCCCGAAGTCGTCCGAGTAGCTCACCCGCCCCTCGACGGGGAGCGTGATCCTCCGGACCACGACGGCGGCCGTGTCCTCCGCCCCGTGGGCGGGGAGCAGGTGGCCGGCCACCACCACGGCGGCGACGGTGGCCACGACGAGGCGCCTCGATCCGGTCATGTGCCCTCGGCATCGACCCGTCCGGACCGGCGCCTTCAGGGGACGCCGTACGATTGGCCCTCAAAAGCCACATTCCCTTCCAGCTGCTGGCTCCGGAAGAGGGGTTCCTTTGACTTCCCTTGATGTTCCCGACCTCGCCGAGTTGATCGCGTACGAGCACCGGGTCATCGACGGGCTCGTCGAAGCCCTCGGGGCCGACCGGGAGGATCGCTTCCCGATCGCCCACCGGGTGGTCGACGAGGTGGCGGCCCACATCGCCGCCGTCACCCAGGTACTGCTGCCGGCCCTGCGTGACATCGTCCCGGGCGGCGCAGAGATGGCCAACCAGGCGCAAGGCCTGCTGCAGGAGCTGCGGGGGGCCCTGGCCGCCCTGGAGCAGGGCTACCCGGGCGACCCCGGCTTCGAGACGGCCGTGGAGTCGGTGGCCGGGCTCCTGCGCCGGCACGTGCCGGTGGAGGAGAGCGAGCACCTGCCCGCCCTCTCCGCCATCATCGGCGGCGACGCCATGGCCGATCTCGGCCGGGTGTGGTCCCAGATCAAGGACCACATCCCCGGCGGGCTCGATGCCATGCCGGCCGCCGACTCCAACCCCCGGTTCCGGACCGGGCCCTAGCCGGCCGGCGCCGGGGGGTCCACCAGCTTGCGCACCCAGTCCGGCGTGCGCCCGGGCCGGCCGCCGGCGTCGACGACCGCGTGCACGGTGACGGCCGTGGCCCGGGCCTGGCCGTCGACGGTGATCAGGTAGCCCATCTGAAAGGTGGCCGGCCCCGAGGTGGCCACCACGACGTGGACCTCGACGGGATCGTCGAAGCGCACCGGGCGGAGGTAGCTGACGTGCACCTCGATGACGGGAAAGTCGAGGCCTTCGGCGCGGACCTGGTCGTAGGCGTGGCCGATGGCCCGGAGGTACTCCACCCGGGCCACCTCCAGGTACAGGAGGTACGAGGAGTGGTGGGCCACCGCCATGGCGTCGGTCTCGGCGAAGCGGACCCGGAGCTGGTGGGCGAAGCGGTAGGCCGCCGGATCGAGGGGGGGAGCGAAACTGACCCTCACCGCCCGGCACCGTAACCGCTGCTCCGAGGGCCCGCCGTACGGACGGCAGCGCTCCCGACCGGTAGTTTTGAGGCGTGGATTCCGCCGTCTCCCGCAACCCGGCCCCGGCTCCGGACCGCTCCGAGGCCGACTGCGCCATGCGCCGGGTCCTGCGCCTGCCCGAGGACGCCCCCCGGGCCTCCAGGACCGCGGCCCAGCAGGCCTTCAGCCGTTCGGTGTGGATCTCCGCCGCCCGGTGCCTGCTGACCTACATCCTGTTGCCCATCCTCGGTCCCGTGGTGGGCTTCTCCGGGCGGGTGGGCCCCGTGCTCGGACTGGCCGTCGGGGCGGTGTCGACGGTGGCCATCGTCTTCTCCATCCGGCGGTTCTTCGCCGCCGACCACCGCTGGCGCTGGCGCTACGCCGCCATCGGCGGGAGCATCCTGGTCCTGCTCACCGTCCAGGCCGTCATCGACATCTCCGACCTGGTCAGCTGACATGCGCTGGGTCTGGTTCGTCGCCGGCTGGGTGGCGGTGGCGCTGGGCGGCATCGGCATCGTCGTCCCCGGCCTGCCCACGACCGTGTTCTTCATCATCGCCGCCTCGTGCTTCGCCCGCTCCAGCCCCCGGTTCGAGCGCTGGGTGCTCGGGCTGCCCCGCATCGGCCCCATGGTGCGTGACCACCGGGACGGCCTGGGTATGCCCCGGCGGGCCAAGGCGTGGGCGGTGGGCACGATGGTCGTCTTCGCCGGCGCCAGTGCCCTGGTCGCCCCCCACCCGGCCGTGTCCCTCGCCATCCTGGGCCTGGTCGCGATCGGCGTGTGGTACGTCGGCTACCGGGTCCCGACCCGCGAGCGCCTGGCCGCGGGCGCGGGAGCCGGCGAGCCGGCCGGCGGTTCCCCGCCCGGCTGAGGGGCCGGCCGAGGCGCGAAGCACCGGCCCGGGGCACCCCGGGCCGGTGCCTCAGAACCTTGCCGTCGGCTAGCTGACGGCCTTGGCCAGGTCGAGCCGCCCCTGGCAGTAGTCGCCGCCGCCGCAGGAGACCCCGTGGTTGGCGGTCTCCAGCAGACGGGCGACGGCCGTCTGGGGGGTGTACCCCTTGCTGATCAGGTCGGCCACGGCCCCGGTGACATGGGGAGCGGCCATGGACGTGCCGGCCAGCGACGCGTACTGGTTCGCCTTCCCTGACCTCCAGAAGGTCGAGTAGATGTCGCCCTGCTCCGTACCGGTGCCGGCCCCGCCCGGGGCCACGATGGCCCACTTGGCGTCGCCCAGCGGGCTGGAGTACGACGCCACCTCGTCATTGGGCCCCGTTGCCCCCACCACCAGAGCGTTGAGGTCGCCGTAGTTCGAGCTGCCCAACCCGAGCAGGTTGGTGTTGCCCGCGGCCAGCACGGCCACCGCGCCATGCTCCCAGGCGTAGTCGATGCCCACCTTCATGGAGGTGCCGAGCAGGCTGGTGAAGATGAAGTTGGGGTCGCCCAGGCTCAGGTTGACGACCTTGGCTCCGTTGTCGACGGTCCACTTGATGGCGGCGACGATGTCGTCCTCGCTGCCGGCGCCGGCGCCGCTGAGCGCCTTGGCCACCACCAGCTCGGCATCGGGGGCCACGCCGGCGATGCCGACGCTGTTGTCCCGGCGGGCGGCGGCGATGCCCGACACGTGCGTGCCGTGGCCATGGTCGTCCTGGGCCGAACCGGCGCACCTGGCCTGGTCACCACCCGATCCGATGCAGCTGGTGTGGGCCACGACCTTGCCGGCCAGGTCCTCGTGGGTGAGGTCGACTCCGGTGTCGACGATCCCGATCCGGACCCCGGCGCCAGTGGCCGAGGCCCATGCGGTGGAGGCGCCGATCCGATCCAGCGCCCATTGCTTGGTGAAATCCGGGTCGTTCGAGGCGCCCGCCGGCGATCCGGCCAGCGCCACGGTCAGCGAGAGGGTGGCGGCGATTGCCGCAACTCGGAGTCGCATCCTTGCTCCTTTGTCTCGCGGTGCTCTCGGAATGAAGGTCCCCAACTACGTCTTGCCGTGAAGTGCCGAGAGTGTGTGCGAAGAAGAGAGCGAAGGTCTACGAGCAGGCTCCGATGGGGACCACTGCGCCCGTCCGGGGGTGCAAATGTGAGCAAAACTGTCGGACGAGCACGGAACCATTCTACGCCGGACAAAAGCAGTAAAACCCGACACCGACTAACAAATCGGACAAACCGGGCAGAACTTTCAGAAGCCGCAATTCGTGAACGATGGTTCGCCTGAATTGGTTCCAACGGACTATCAGCTTCGGTATCTGCCCTGCCGACAAGTCTGACGATGAGCCCTGATCCGTCGTCGGCCCGCGGGGAGACCAGCCCGGTGCCCCGCCGGCCGCGCCCGGTGCGGGGCCTCACGGTGCTCGTCTTCGCCGTGATCCTGGTCGGCAGCGTGACCGCGGCCCAGGTCACCCGCTCGGCCCTGGACGACCAGGAGCGCCAGATGCTCCAGCAGCGGGCCGCCGAAGCCTCGGCCCTGCTGACGGGCGCGGTCGGGGAGGCGCGCAACTCGCTCGGGACGCTGGCCACCGCGGTGCGGGTGGGCGGGGCCGACACCACCGCCTTCGACAAGGTGGCCAGCTCGCTGCAGGGCTACCGCGTCGCCGCCCTGATCGACGGCCACGAGGGCCGGCTCGAACTCCTGCCCGGCATGCCCGCCGTCACCCTGACCGGGGCGACCGCGGCGGCGCTGCGGAAGGCGGCGGGCGCCGATGACCTCGTGCCCACGCCCGTGTTCCAGGTGGGCGACGAGCGCCGGATGGGTTTCGCCCTGGCCGTGCCGGGTTCGACCCTGGTGGTCTACGCCGAGCGCATCCTCACCGACCCGGGCCGGACCCGCAAAGTGACCTCGTCCGACGCCTTCAGCGAGCTGAACGGCTCCCTCTACGCCGCCGCCCGTCCCGACCCGGATCAGCTGCTCCTGACCAGCGGCACCCCGGACCCGGGCGCCCGCACCGTCACCCATCCCGTGAAGGCGGGAGCGGCGACGTGGTCGCTGGTGGTATCCCCCCGCCGGCCCCTGCTCGGCTCGCTGGTCCAGAGCACGCCCTGGCTGTTCCTCGGCGGCGGGCTGCTCACCGCCGTCCTGGTGGCCGGCCTGGTCGAGGTCCTGTCCCGCCGCCGGCGCTACGCCTGGGGTCTGGTGGAGGAGAAGACCGAGGCCCTGCGGGAGGCCGCCGTCCACGACGCCCTGACCGGCCTGCCCAACCGCAAGCTGCTCGTCGACCGGCTCGACCAGGCGCTGGCCCGCCAGCTGCGGTCCAACCGGCAGGTGGCCCTCCTCTTCCTCGACCTCGACCGGTTCAAGCTGCTGAACGACAGCCGGGGCCACGCCATCGGCGACCAGGTGCTCGTCACCATGGCCGAGCGTCTCCGCAAGGTGGTCCGGCCCAGTGACACCGTGGCCCGCTTCGGCGGCGACGAGTTCGTGGTCGTGTGCGAGGACGTCGACTGCGTCAACGAGGCCACCGGGCTGGCCGAGCGCATCGCCGGCTCCCTGGAAGCGCCCTTCGCCGTCGAGGGCGGCGAGGTCTTCCTGTCGGTGAGCGTGGGCATCTCCATGGCCGGGCCCGGCAGCGTGGCCGAAGAGCTGCTGCGGGACGCCGACGCCGCCATGTACCGGGCCAAGGAACGGGGCCGCTCCCGTGTCGAGTTCTTCGACGAGGGCATGCGCACCGAGGCCGGGGTCCGCCTCGAGGTCCAGAACGCCCTGCACCGGGCCCTCGAGCGCGACGAGCTCCGGCTCGTCTACCAGCCCGTGATCGACCTTCCCACCGGGCGCATGGTGGGCGTGGAGGCGCTCCTGCGCTGGGCCCACCCCGACCAGGGCATCCTGCCGCCGGCGCTGTTCGTCCCCATGGCCGAGGAACTGGGCCTGATCGTTCCCATCGGCACCTGGGTGTTCGCCCGGGCCGCGGCCCAGTGGGCGCAGTGGCAGGCGGTGGCGCCCCGGACCGCCCCCATGATGCTGGCCGTGAACCTCTCGACCCGCCAGCTGCGCGACCCGGGCGTGGTGGAGGCCTTCCGCCGGATCATCGAGGAGACCGGCATCGACCCCAAGAGCGTGTGCCTGGAGCTGACCGAGACGGTTCTCATGGAGGACCCCCACCTCTACCTCCAGCCCCTCCGCGACCTCAAGGCCCTCGGTCTGCGCCTGGCCCTGGACGACTTCGGGACCGGCCACGCCTCCCTCTCGTACCTGAAGCGCTTCCCCTTCGACGTCCTCAAGATCGACCGCTCCTTCGTCCGGGGCCTGGGCCGGGACGAGGCCGACCGGGCCATCGTCCGCGGCGTCATCGACATGGCCCATGCGCTGGGACTCCAGGTGGTGGCCGAGGGCATCGAGGACCAGGAGCACCTCGTCGAGCTCCGGGCGCTGGGCTGCGACCTGGCCCAGGGCTACCACATCGCCCGGCCGCTCCCGGCCGAGGCCATCAGCGCGCTCCTCGCCCCCGCCCGCCTCGAGGTCAGCCTGGCCTAGGTTCGGCAAATGGGTGAGACCCGATGGGGGTACCCCGGTTCACCTGGTTGACGTTCCGGACACCGTTGCCGGTGTCCCGTCCAAGTGCTCATGCTGCCGTCCTTTGGGGCGGCGGCTGCTTGGTTCCCCCCTCGGGCGACCCTGCCGGCTCGGCTTGCGCGTCACTGGTCTCATCAGGTCTCGGGGCGGCGTTTTCGGCTTCCGGTCGTAGCCCGGCACCGTCCTGTTGGTCCTGCTGGTCGTCGTGTTGTTCGGGGATGGGCCCGAGGAGGCGTGCGGCTTCCCGGGCAATGTTGCCGGCGGCGTTGACATCCCGGTCGAGGGTGGCGCCGCAGGTGGCACAGGTGAAGACCCGCTCCCAGAGGGGCAGTTTGGCTTTCACGGCCTCGCAGGCCGAGCAGGTCTTCGACGAAGGGTAGAACCTGCCCACGGCGACGAGCTTGTGGCCGTGGTCGGTGGTCTTGTAGGTGAGCTGCCGGCGGAGCTCGCCGAAGCCGGCGTCGGCGAGCCGGCGGCCGAGGTGACGTCGGCGATTGACCATGCCGGCCACGTTGAGGTCCTCGACGGCGACCACGTCGAAGGCGCCGGCCAGCGTGGAGGTGACCCGGTGGAGGTGCAGCGCCCGGGTCTGGGTGACGCGGCCGTGGAGCCGGGCCCGGCGGCTGAGGAGCTTCGCCCGGCTCTTCGACCCTTTCTGGGCGCGGGCGATCTGGCGGTCGAGCCGCCCGAGCCGACGCAGCTGGTGGTGGAGGACGTTCGGGTTGGGGATGTGCCCGTCTGCATCGGTGAGGCCCGCCACCGGCTCTGAGAGCGTGGCTAGGTGGCAAATCCCGACGTCGACGCCGACAATGGCACCGAGCCGGCCGACGGGCCGGACGGCCGGGGCGATCTGATATCGGACCTGGAATGACGCCCGCCACCGGCCACCGCGCAACGAGATGGTGACCTTTTGTATCGTCGCCTCCCCTGCTTCCACCAGCCGGTAGAGCCGGCTGGTCGACTCGACCGTGTGCAGCCACCCGAGATGCTCCCGGCGGCGTCGGAGCTCCGGGTCGGGCGACGACTGGGGCAGCATCAACCGGACGTGGTGGCGGTCCGGGTGTAGCCAGGACAGCTGATGGTTGATTTCCACGAAGCTGACCGATAGACGCGCCTGCTTCTTCGACTTGAACGTCGGGAACCGCACGCGCCGGCCCTTGCGCTTCCCCGTCTTCGAGTCGTGCCAGTTCTTCAGCCCGTCAGCAGCGGCCGTGATGCCCGACCGGAAGGCGTGCATCGACACCTCCTGCCACCACGGCGCCTCCACCTCCTTCACCGCGTTCCACATCGTCCCCAGGCTCTTCGCCGACCACGACACCGCCGGCGTCAGCCGGTCCTCCGGCACCCCAGCCGCCCGCTCCGCCATGCGGGTGGCCAGGTTCGACGTGACCTCACCGAGGGCCCAGTTGTACGCCTTGCGGGCCGCCCCGCAATAGGACCGCAGCAACCGCTCCTCCGCCGGCGCCGGGTCCAGCGTGAACACCACCGCCCTCGTCACTGCCCCAGCAGCACCCATGCGCAGAAGTATGCAGACAGGGTGGGACAGGAACCCCCCTCAGCCTGGCCTGAAGGCGGCTGTCGCCGAAGGGGGAAACCCGGCAGAATGGCCGCCGTCCGGTTCCGGACTGGCAGGGACTGGCGATCGAGAGGGGAACCATGCGGGCGTTCACGGCGGTGGTTGTCGCGGTCACGCTGAGCGGAGTGGTGGGGGCGTGTGGGGGGGACGAGCCGGAGGCGACGCCGGCCGAGACGTCCACCACGACCGCGGAGCCGACCGGGCCCACGCCCGTTGCCATCACCGCGGTGGATTACTCCTTCGAGGCGCAGGACAGCATCGAGGGCGGCCTCGTCGAGTTCCAGTTCACCAACGCCGGCAAGGAGTCCCACTTCGCCGGGTTGGCCAAGGCGGCCGAGGGCAAGACGTTCGACGACGTCAAGGCCGCCCTCACCGCCCCGCCGTCTGGTGCTCCCCCCACCGGGCCGCCGCCCTTCGTGGAGTTCGCCGGGGCGGCCACCCTCGACCCTGCCGGGAAGGGCAACGCCACCTTCAACCTGCCGGCCGGGACCTACGCCCTGTTCTGCGCCATCCCGGCGCCCGACGGCGTGCCCCACATGGCCAAGGGGATGATCAAGTCGCTGATGGTGACCGAAGGGGACGCCGGCGAAGTGCCCGAGCCGGTCTCCACCGAGACCGCCACCGACTTCTCCCTGGCCGGGGCGCCGCCCACCAAGGCCGGCCCTTCCGTGGTCAAGCTCCGCAACCAGGGCAAGCAGCTCCACGAGGTGAACCTGGTGGAACTGACCCCGGACAAGAAGCTCGACGACGTCGTGAGCTGGTTCAAGGCCCCGGCCGGCCCGCCGCCGATGCGCTTCCTCTCCGGCGTGGCCGTCCTGCCCGGCGAGGAGGGGACGACGGAGTTCGAGCTGGCGGCGGGGCCCACGTATGCCTTCATCTGCGCGATCCCCGACTCGCTGTCGGGGGACTTCGTGCCCCACATCGCGAAGGGCATGTACACCGCCACGTTCACCGTTTCCTGACCGGCATTTAGCGGGAGGGGGGCGGGCCCCCCTCCCGGCCTCCCCCTGACGCGGCCAACGCGGCGGTGTGGTTGTCGGGCGGGCGAAGCCCGCCCTCGGGCGTGCAGGATTCGCGGGTGGCAGCGATAACGAACATCAACGACGTGCTCGACGGCCATGTCGCCCTCGAGGTCCAGTGCGTGGATCGGTTGTATCTGAACGCGTACGTGGCGAAGCTGCAGGTACC
>JBOGFE010000307.1:0-7393 GCA_050741935.1 Acidimicrobiia bacterium
GCTTCGCCCTGGTCCGCCTGCGTCCGGACGGGAGCCGTGACCCCGGCTTCGGGGTGAACGGCGTGGTCCACACCGCCGTCGGCAGCTCGGCCGGCGCCCGGGGGGTGGCGGTGCTGCCCGACGGGAAGATCCTGGCCGCCGGTTTCGGCGGCGCCAATGACATCGTGGTCGCCCGCTACAACCCCGACGGCACCCCGGACGCCGGCTTCGGGGCGGGAACCGGCGTGGTGCGGACGTCCGTCGGCACGCGCGCCACGCAGGCCAATGCTCTGGCCCTCGCACCCGACGGGCGGCCGGTGGTCGCCGGCCGCACGGCGACGGCGCCTCCTCCGGGCCAGCCGGGAGAGGGATCGGACCTGGCCCTGGCCCGCTACCTGGCGGACCCGGTGGTCTCGGTGGCCGACGTGCGAATCCTCGAAGGCGACCACGGCGACACCGAGGGTCGCTTCACCGTCTCGCTCTCCGCCCCCGCGGGCCGGCTGGGAGCCGGCGTCGACTACACCACGGTTGACGGGACCGCCGTCTCCCCGGCCGACTACAAGGGGGCGTCGGGCACTCTGCGCTTCGAGCCTGGCGAGATCGAGAAGACCCTCTCCATCCCGGTCACGGCCGACCGCCGGGACGGGAGCAACCGGTTGTTCTTCCTCGACCTGTCCAGGCCCTCTCAGGCCACCCTCGGCCACTCCCGGGCGGTAGCCACCGTCGTCGACGACGAGCCCCTGTCGGCCGACACCGTGGCCGGTGGGCCGGGGCTCGTCGCCCGGTTGGGCGTCAGTGCCCGAGGATCGGGAGCGGTGCTCCAGCGGGTGTGCCTCGATCCCCGTCACGTGCCCTGCCTCGACCTGTCCCGCCTGCCCGCCGGTGCGGGGCCGAATCCCCGCATCGTCGGCGGCGTGACCTTCCAAATGGAGACCTTCGACGGCACGCCGGCGCCCGACACCCGCATCGAGGGTGAAGGCGACCGCCGGGGCCTGGTGGTGGGGGAGTCGCTCGGGATCTGGCTCCCCGACGGCGTGAGCGCCGCCGAGCTGACCGTGACCCGCAGCACGGACCTGCCGGTCGTGGTCGAGGCCTTCGGCGCCGACGGGCTCAGCCTGGGCGCCGCCACGGTCATGGGTAAGACCCCCATCGGTGGGTTCGGGGGGGGCCCTGCGTTCGAACGCCTGCGCCTCCCGGCCGGCACCGCCCGGCAGACGGCCCAGCAGCCCTTCGCCGTCGCCGCCGGCGGAGGCTTCGTCTACATCGCCGACCCGGCCAACCACCGCGTGCGATTCCTCGATCCGGGTTCGCAGCCGGGTTGCCCATGTGAGTCGGACCTCGCCGGCAACGGCGCCGAGGGCGCACCCCGGGAAGGAGCCGTCCCCCAGCACAGCCCCCTCGCCGGGCCTTACGCCGTGGCGGTGGGCAGCGGTGCGGAGGCAGGCCAGGTCTACATCGCCGACACCTTCGGCCACCGGGTGTTGCGGGTGGCTCCCGACCCGGCCTCGCCGGGCACGGCCCGCCTGACCACGGTGGCGGGTACGGGTACGTCCGGGTTCTCCGGCGACGGGGCGGCGGGCCCGTCGGCCGAGCTGAGCTCTCCCTCCGGGCTGGCGCGCGACACGGTCCGGGGTGTCACCTACGTGGCCGACACCGGGAACCACCGCATCCGCGCCGTGCTGTCCGACGGGACGGTGCGGACGGTGGCCGGTGACGGCACCCCCGGCTACTCCGGCGACGGCCTTCCCGGGCCGGCGGCCCGCCTCGATCAACCCCGGGGCCTGGCCCTCGCCGGCGACGGCACGCTGTTCGTGGCCGACACCGGGAACCACGCCATCCGGCGCCTCGACCCGCTCACCGGGGTCGTCACCACGGTGGCGGGGACCGGGACTCCGGGCGCGGGGGGCGACGGCGAACCGGCCGTGGCGTCGCCCCTGAACTCGCCCGCCGGCGTCGCCGCCGGTGTGGCCGGCGACCTCTACGTGGCCGACACCGGCAACCACCGGATCCGCCGCGTCGATCTGGCGGCCGGGACGGTTGGCACCGTGGCCGGCACCGGGGAGGCGGGCTTCGGTGGTGACGGGGGCGACGCCCGACAGGCGCGCCTCGACTCACCCTTCGGGGTGGCGGTGGACGAGCAGGGCCGGATCTACGTCGCCGACACCGCCAACAACCGCCTCCGCGTCGTCACCGGCGGGGAGGACGGCCGCACCATCGCCATCGTGGCCGGCAACGGCACCCCCTCCTACAGTCCGGCCCCGCCCGCCGCCGGCCTGGCCAACCTGGCCGGCGTCTCCTCGGTGGCAGCCTGGGACGACGGCGACCCGGGTGGCCGATCCCGCACCTTCCTCGCCGATCCCTTCACGAACAGCGTCCGGGAGGTCGACGAGCGGGGCCGGATCACGACCGTCGCGGGCGACGGTGTGGCCGGCGACACGGGGCGCCGGCTGGCGCAGCCCTTCGGGGTGGCCACCGATCGAGGATCGCCACCCCGATCCCTCTACGTGGCCGACACCTTCAACAACGCCGTCCGCCGGATCGACCTGGCCGCCAACACGATGACGACCGTGGCCGGGACCGGAGAGCCGGGCTACTCGGGCGACGGCGGCCCGGCCGGCGATGCCCGCCTCAGCTTCCCCACCGGCGTATCCGTCGACGCTCAGGGCAACCTCTACATCGCCGACGCCTACAACGCCCGCATCCGCCGGGTCGACACCGCCGGTGTCATCACCACCGTGGCGGGAACGGGACGGCTCGGCTTCTCCGGTGACGGGTCCGCCGCCACCAGCGCCGACCTCTACTTCCCCTACGGGGTCGCCGTCACCGGTACCGATCCCCCCGACCTCTACGTGGCCGACAGCTTCAATCACCGCATCCGGCGGGTGGACGGCCGGAGCGGCGTCATCACCACGGTGGCGGGCAACGGCGCCGCCGGCCTGGCCGGTGACGGGGGGCCGGCCCTGGAAGGGTCGCTGAAGCGTCCCTGGGGTGTGGCGGTGGACGACGCCCCCCGGCCCGACATCTACGTGGCCGACACGGGCAACGGCGCCGTGCGCCGCATCGAGGGCGCCACCCAGGTGCTCTCCAGCCTGGCCGTCGGGGAGGCCCTGATTCCCGTCGACCCCAACCCCGTGGCGCTCGGGCCCCGGGGCGTGGCGGTGCCCCGGTCGAATCCCCCCGAGTTCCGCTTCGACGGCCGGGTGATCGCCGCGCCCGGCTGGAACACCTCGCTCGCCACCTCGGGAGCGCGCTGGTGCGGGCCGTGGACCCAGCCCGACCGCACCTGCGGGGGCCGGACGGTTCCGAAAGCGCACGGCTCGATCTCGGTGTCGAACGGCATGACCAGCTTCGCCGCCGGCCCGGGTCGCAGTTTCCCCTACGTCTGGCGGGGCGAGCCCAGCACCCCGTCCCCCTTCCCCGTGCAGGGGGACTTCGATCTGGCCGTCCGGCTCCGCTTCGACGCCTCGGGGCCCCACGGCACGGGCTTCGTGGCCCGGCAGTGGGCGGACAGCGACCCGGCGGGCGCCAACGACCCGGGCGGGAGCGAGATCTTCCGGATCTGGAGCGACACCTCCACCTACGGCGGCCAGGTCGTCACCTCGCTGTTCGGCCGGAACCCGTTCACCGTGCCCAACCCGGGGGTGTTCCACGACTACCGCCTCGAGTACCGGGATGGCCGGTACTCGATCTTCGTCGACGGGATCCGCCGCACCGCTCCGGTGGAGAGCCCCGTGCGGCCCGACGCCCTCCTCGTCGGCAACCCGGTCTTCACCCCTGCGACCTCCCTGGACTGGAGCGACTTCACCCTGGACGGCGTGCGGGTCACGGCCGGCGCCGCCGCCCCCGTGGCCGGCGTCCCGGACAAGCGCGTGCTGGTGGCCGACAGCGAGGGCTCCCGGCTCCGCCGGGTCGGCATCGCCCAGGCCGAGCCCGACGCCGGCGCCCTCGCCTTCGAGACCACCGCCTTCGACATCGGCTGCACCACGACGTGCATGTCCAAGACCGTCACCTTCACCAACCGGGGGTCGGTCACCCTCGCCGTCCGGCAGGTGGTGATCACCGGCGACCAGGCTGGTGACTTCCGCCTCACCGCCGACGGGTGCTCCCGGCGCGGGGTCCCGCCCGGCTCCCGGTGCTCACTGCGCGTCGCCTTCGCGCCCGGTGATTCCTGCCCTACGGCCGATCCGTGCCGCCACGCCGTCCTCACCCTGGTGACCAACGGCGCCGACGGCGACCGCCGGATACCGCTGGCGGGCGCCGCCCCCCGCGTGCGACCGGTGGTGACGACCGCCGTCGAGACGACGAGGACAGAAGGGAACGGCGCCGTGTACACCCGCTACCACCTGTTCCTGTCCCCCCCCACCGGACAGATCGTCCCCACCGGAACGGTCGACTTCTTCTACTGCGGGCCGAGGCCGGCCCCGGACGGCTGCCCACCGGGTCAGGGCCCGCAATTCGGCGCGAGCAAGGTCGTCGACCCCGCAGGCCATGCCGTCTCGGACGAAGCCCCGGCCCTCGGCCGGAGCCCCGCCTCCACCGACTACTACTGCTGGCGGGCCGACTACCACGGCGACCGCTACTACCTGCCGTTCGTCGGCGACTCCGGCGAGGGCTCGTGTGTCGGCGTCAGCGATACATCCCCGTTGTTCTAGGAACGGGCCGACCCGCCGGTCGCCCATTGAGGCAGTCCGTGTGGCCTCAACGACCTCCTCATCGCCCCTGGGCCGGGTGGCGACGGCCCCATATCGTTGGCCGGCAACGCTCCCATGGCTTTCTCGAAGCGATGGGACCGGACGAGGAGAAGGTCTTGGGCCGCATCACGATCGTGGACCAGCCGGATCCGATCGAACCCCTCTTTCCCGACGCCCCCTTCCGCATCCGCTACTCGGCCCGCAACGCCACGGAGGAGGTTGCGCCTGAGCACTGGGACCACCTGGCCATCCACGACAAGGTGCACCACCAGGTCGTCTCCGAGCGCTGGTTCCAGGCTGCGCCGCTGCAGGCGGCGGAGGTCTACGTGGTGACCCTCGATGTCGACCCGCTCCCGGCGGGCTGCTACATCGTCCTGTTGACCCTCGACGGCGGGTCGAGCAACTACGAGCAGCGTCAGTACGACCTCGACATCCCGTCCGACGAGGTCTTCACGCTGTTACCGGCAGACTGATCCGGGACGCCGAGGTCGTCCAGGACCACCTGGTAGCCGTTCCGGGCCTGGGCGGCGGCGGCGTGGTTGCCTGCCGCGTCGTAGGCGCCGATCAGGAGCCGCCACAGGACGTCGCGATAGCGGTCGAGCTCGAGGCCGCGCCGGCAGTGGGCGATGCCGGCGGCGGTGTCGCCCCGCTGAAGGCGCAGCTCGGCGGCGGCGGCCGCCGCTTCGGTGGCTTCGAGCAGGCGGGTCTCCCGCGGGAGCACGATCCACTCGGCCGGGCCGGCTTCAGGGATGAGGACCCCCGAACAGCAGGAGAGGGCCTGCTCGTAGGCGACGAGGGCGGCGTCGTCGCGGCCGGCTCGGCGGTGGACCCGCCCTTCGGCCACCGCCCGCTGGAACTCGCGGACGTCGACGTCGTCGCGGTCGTCGAGCTCGAGCCGGTAGGAGGACCCTTCCCGGACCAGGACCCGCCAGTCCACCCGCTTGTGGTCCGGTTCCAGCAGGCGTCGCAGCATCGACACGGCCACCTGGAGGTTGCGCTTCCCTGACTGCTGGTCCGACTCGGGCCAGAGCGACTCGGCGATCTGCTCGGCATGGACCCGCCGGCCGCCGTGGATGGAGAGCAGCCACAGCAGCTCCCGGACGCGGGGCTTGAGGGTGCTCAGGTCGATGGGGTGGCCGTCGATGGCGAACTCGAAGGTCCCCAGGCAGCGCAGCTGGATGCGGTCCGGCCGGGGCACCTCGACGGCGTTGCGCCGGATCGGTCGGGCGGCCGTCGTCGCCGTCGGCGGTTCGACGCGGGGAGCCGGGGGCCCGGCGACGCGGAAGACCAACTGGCTCGTGGCCGGCGGGAACAGCACGGCTCGGAGGTCCGGCAGCTCCACCTCGATGGTGAGTGCCCCCGACCCGTCGGGGAGGCTCTCGACGGTGATCTCCGCCTTCACCCGCGTACGCCAGAACGTGCCCGTTGCCCCGACCGGTTCGGGCCGGTCCCAGGAGCTGGTTTGGGTCAATGCTGCCGTCGCCGAAGTCGGCAAATACGCGCAGCGGATAGGCCGGCCATGCGTCCTCGCGATGCGTAGGTGCGACCCCTGCCTCAAGGCGATGTCGTCACCACGCTGCGGGGCTCAACGCGGCTTCGCCTACGGCGGCACGACGAAGTTAGCCAAACTACCGCACCAGCAGAGAGTGGCCAAGTGACGGTTGTCCCAACAACTGCTCGCCTCCCAGCGTCTCTCGATCGCCCGCCAGCCGGCAGGGGCACGAACCACAGAGTACGAAATGTCAGCAATGAGTAATAGGGACATTTGTCCCGAGCTAGTCCCCTTACATCATTGGTAAGCAGGCGGTGAGCCGTCACTCGGTTGTCGCAATCGCTAACGCTTGGATTGAGTCATCTGCGAGACCCGCGATTGGACCACTTCGAGGTGGCGCCGGCGCTTCGGGGTGGGGCCTCCTGGCGTGCAGGTGCCATTGACGGCCAGGCGGAGCGGGGGCGCCACCTCCCGAGCGGTCGGGTGGGCGGCCCGGCAGCGGTCCCGGTCGGCATGGCGGTAGCCGACGGCGATCGAGCTCAGCACCATCACGGTGGCGGCGGCCAGGATCCAGGTCACGACGATCTCCCTCCGTAATCGAACAGCCGTTCGTTCCAGAGAGATCATAAACCGCGACTGTGACAGTCAGGGTGTCTGCGCCCTAGCGTATTGCTGGAAGTAACCACTCTGGGAGTGACAGCGCTCATGATCGACAGCCCCGTCTCCATACCGGACTGGAAGCCGGACGGCGACTACACCGACATCCGCTACGATACGGCCGAGGGGATCGCCAAGATCACCATCTGCCGGCCCGAGGTCCGCAACGCCTTCCGGCCCCAGACCCTCTTCGAGCTGTCCGAGGCCTTCGAGCGGGCCCGCAACGACCGCACCGTCGGGGTGATCATCCTGACGGGAGAAGGGCCCGACGCCTTCTGCTCCGGCGGCGACCAGCGCATCCGGGGCGACGACGGCTACGTCGGCGACGACGGGGTGGGGCGCCTCAACGTGCTGGACCTCCAGGTCCAGATCCGGCGCCTGCCCAAGCCGGTGGTGGCCATGGTGGCCGGCTACGCCATCGGCGGCGGACACGTGCTCCACGTGGTCTGCGACCTCACCATCTGCGCCGACAACGCCCGCTTCGGCCAGACCGGCCCCAAGGTCGGCTCCTTCGACGGCGGCTACGGCGCCGGCCTGCTGGCCCGCATGGTGGGCCACAAGAAGGCCCGGGAGA
>JBOGFE010000308.1:0-8724 GCA_050741935.1 Acidimicrobiia bacterium
GCGATGAGCCGCCAGGCCGGTGGGGTTGGGGTCCCCGCCGGCCAGCGATGAGCCGCCAGGCGAAGAGCCATGAGCAGAGCGAAGAGCCATCAACACAGGCTCAGTCCATCCCCAGCGGGCCGGCGGACTCACCGGCCAGGAACTGGCGCACGAAGGGGTCCTCCGAGGAGAACGCCTCGTCGGTCGGGCCGTAGTGGGCCAGCCGCCCCTGCCACAGGAGCCCGATGAAATCGGACACCTTCTGGGCGGTGGGGATGTTGTGGGTCACGAGCAGGTAGGTCCCGCCGTGCTGGGCGTGCACCTCCATGATCAGGTCGCACAGCAGGCTGGTGCGCACCGGGTCGAGGCCGGAATCGGGCTCGTCGAAGAGGACGATCTTGGGGTTGAGGACCAGCGCCCGGGCGAACCCGGCCCGCTTGCGCATCCCCCCCGAGATCTCGTTGGGCATCTTGGTGGTGGCGCCGTCGAGGCCGACCTCCTTCAGGCGCTGCATGACGACGGGGCGGATCTTGTCCTCGGGCAGCTTGGTGTGCTTGCGCAGCGGGAAGGCGACGTTGTCGTAGATGTTCATGGAGCCGAACAGGGCGCCGTCCTGGAAGAGCACCCCGAAGCCCTCCCGCATGTTGAACAGCTCGTCGTCGCTCATCTTCGTCACGCTGCGCCCGAACACCCGGATGTCGCCGGCATCGGGATAGAGCAGGGCCACGATGTGCTTGAGGAGCACGCTCTTGCCCGTGCCCGACGGGCCCAGCACGGTGGTGATGGCGCCCTCGACGAAGTCGACGGTGAGGCCGTTCAGCACCTTGAAGCCGTTGAAGGCCTTGTAGACGTCGTCGACCTCGATGGCGACGGAGGCCATCAGCTCTCCTTCAGTTGGCGATGGGAGCGTTGGGCGAGAGCCCCCAGAACAGCTGCGTCCCGAACATTCCGATCACGTGGACGAGGACCATGTTGAGCATCATCGACTTGGCCGTGTTCCAGCCCACCCCCACCGGACCGCCCCGGGCCTTGTAGCCGTAGTAGCAGCCCACGAAGACGATGGCCGTGCCCATGGCCATGATCTTGAGCAGGGAGTAGAAGAAGTCGGTGGGGTTCTGGAACAGCCAGAACAGGTTGAGGTAACCGCCGTTGGAGACCTCGCCCAGCTGGCGGACGACCACGAGCCACTCGGCGAAGTACATGATCCCGAGCCCGACGATGTAGAGGAAGGGCAGGGCGATCCACGCCCCCACCACCCGGGTGGCGACGATGTAGGCCATGGGCCGCACCCCGATGACCTCGAGGGCGTCGATCTCCTCCGAGATCCGCATGGAGCCGATCTCGGCCACCAGGCCGCAGCCCACCTTGGCGGCCAGGATGTAGCCCCACATGTAGGGCGCCATCTCCCGGATGGCGCACCAGGCCGAGAAGATGGCGGAGTAGACCGGCGCCCCGATCTGCTTGAGCGTGTAGTTGCCCTCCAGGCCGCACTGCAAGCCGATCACGAACTCCATGAGCCAGACGATGAAGCCGGAGGAGACGATGATGATGGCCGCCTGGCGGAACAGCTCGGAGGGGTAGAGCCGCAGCTTGGGGATGGCCTGGATGGCCTCGAAGGAGAACCGGGTGATGTCCCCCGCCGTCTCGAGCACGCCCCTGGCCTTGCTCATGACCGTGCCGGGGCCGAGGACCGTCCAGTTGGCCTCGGGGGCGTCGAACTCGCTGTCGGAGAGCGGCCCCGGGTCTTCGGTCGTCGTCACTTGAACACCTGCATCCCCGGGTTGAGCCCGAGGAGGATGGTGGTGAACACGTAGTTGAAGATCCAGATGCCGGCGAAGGCGACGACCACGGCCTGGTTCACGGCCCGGCCCACGCCGGCGGGACCGCCCTCGGCCCGGAACCCCTTGTAGCAGCACACGACGCCGACGATGAGGCCGAAGAGGGCGGTCTTGAGCACGCTCCCCCACAGGTCGGGGAGCGTGGCGTTGTCGAAGAAGTTGTCGATGAACGCCGCCGGGGTGGCGTTGCCCACGGCCACGGCGGCCACGAAGCCGCCCAGGGTGCCGAAGAGCAGGGCCACGATGTCGAGCAGGCCGGTCATGAAGAACAGGGCGATGACCCGGGGCAGGATCAGGGTCCGGACGGGGTCGACGCCGAGCACCTCCATGGCGTCGATCTCCTCCCGGATGCGCCGGGCGCCGAGGTCGGCGGTGATGGCGGTGCCGACCACGCCGGCCACCACCATGGCGTTGATCCAGGGGGCGAACTCCCGCACCGAGGCCATGATGAAGAACGAGCCGAGGCGCTCGGGGATGCCGAAGATGGCGAAGAAGTTGAGGGCCTGCAGCCCGGGCGCGCCGAAGCCGAAGGCGAAGGTGGAGATGACCATCGGCACCCAGCACAGGCGCAGGATGGAGTACATCTGGTCCCGGACGTCCCCCCAGTAGCCCCGGGGCCGGACCACGGCTTCCCGCACCACCAGCAGGAAGAGCCACAGCATCTCCCCGGTCTGGGACAGGCCGCGACTGAGCGCCTTGAACGGGTTGGGGAAGCGGATGCGCTCGGCTTCGGGCTCGGAGACGTCGGGCGGCGGGGCGGCGGGGATCGTGAGGGGCCGGCCTTGTCCCGTCCTCACCCCCCGCTGCTCGGCTTCGCTCACAGGCGTCCCCCACCGGTCGGCGCCCCAGGTTACCGGCAGGTTACCTGGCGGGGCTGGGCGCTTCCCACCGACAGGCCGTCCACCTTACGAGCGGCGTCGCGCCCTGACAACGCGAGGCATCGCCGCAGTCATCGCCTACCCGGAGCGCCGCTTCTGATGCCCGGCCCGGGGAGATACGCGACCATTTGCCCGATACCCCGGACCGGGAGAGAGGCCAGGTCGATGGATGTCGTGATCAAGGCGTTCGCCGCCGCCGCCGGGACCTTCGACGGCCTGCTCGACGCTCCCGAGGTGACGGAGGCCTGGGAGAAGCCGAGCGCCCTGGCCGGCTACACGGTGGGGGGCATCGTCGGGCACGTGTCCGTCGCCCTGGCCTGGACCGAGCCCCTCCTCGCCGCTCCCGAACCATCGGACCTGCGCCCCATCCGGCTCGGGAACTACTACACCGGGCTGAAGATCACCGAGGACACCCGGCATCCGATGCACGACGCCATCCGGGACCGGTCCGAGAGCTCCGCCGGCCACGGCCCGGCCGAGACGGCGGCGCGGTTCCGGGCGCTGATCGAGCGCCTGTTGGCCGGCCTGGCGGACGAGCCCGGCGACCGGATCCTCGACATGCGTCCCCTGGTCCCCGCCGCCGTCCGCCTCGACGACTTCCTGCGCACCCGGGTCCTGGAGCTCGTGGTCCACGCCGACGACCTCGCCGCCAGCGTCGCCCTGGAGCCTCCCCAACCGTCGCCGGAGGCCATGGCCGCCGCGCTCGACGTCCTCCTCGACACGGCCCGCACCGCCCACGGAGATCTCGCCGTCCTGCGCGCCCTGGCCCGCAAGGAGCGCGCCGCGCCGGACGTCTTCCCGGTGTTCTGACCCCGGCGCTACACGCCGCAGGCGGCGGCGAAGTCGACCAGGAGCTGGGCCACGGTGGAGGCTCCGGGGTCGGCCAGGGCGATCGTGTAGTGGGTGGTCTCGGCCACGGTGTGCTCGACCAGGTCGGAGATGCAGCAGCGCGCGATGCGCTCCACCGCCTCGTCGGAGAGGACGGGCGGCTGGTCGGGAGTCAGTCCCGACTCGGCCCGGACGACCATCACCGGGACGGTCACCCCCCGGAGCCGGCGCTCGGCCGCCTCCTGGTCGCCCATGTCGGCGAAGTCGACCCTGACCCCGTGCTCGTCCGCCTTGGGCCGCAGGACCCCGTTCTCCCGGCCGAGGTCGTAGGCCAGGTAGGACTCCACCCACGGTCCCCAGGCCAGCCGGCCCCGCACGTCGGCGAAGGTGCGCAGGTGCCGCCAGGAGTCGAGGTACTCGTCCAGGCTGCCGTAGTCCTGGCGGAGCCGGCCGATGACCGGACCGAGGATCTGGTCCAGGTGGGCGTCGGGGTCGAGCCCGGGCGGCAGGTCCGGAGGATGGCCTCCGTCGAGGAGGACCACGCCGGCCACGAGGTCGGGTTCGCCGGCGGCCAGCGCGGTGGCCACGTAGGCGCCCATGGAGTGGCCCACCACCACCGCCGGTCCGATGCCGATGGCCCGCATGGCGGCGGCGACGTCGGCGGCGTGGGCGGCCATGCCGTAGGGGCCGGCGGGCTTGTCGGAATCGCCCCGGCCCCGAAGGTCGGGCGCGAACAGCGGACGCCGGCCGGCGAGGCGCTCGCCGATGCCGACGAAGGTCTTGTAGGAGGTGGTGAGGGCGTGGATGGCCACGATGGGCATGCCCCGGCCGGGCCAGAAGCCGTAGGCCAGCTCCACCCCGTCGCCCGTGACCCGGCCCCGCGCCTCGCGCACGACCCGGAGCCCGACCCCCTCCCCAACCGTCATGCTGACAAGTTTGCCGCGCCGGAGGGTTTTCCTCCCCTCAGGACGGGGAACCCCCGACCCGGGGCCCGGAGTGTCCCCGTGGAAAAGTAACGTCGTTGATCCCGCCGACGCCTGGAGGTCAGAGGCACATGCTCTCCACGATGCAGGACTTCCCCCTCACCATCACGGCGATCTTCCGGCACGGCCGGTCGGTCTACGGAGCCAGCGAGGTCGCCACCTTCGAAGGCGCGTCGTGCCGGCGGGCGAGCTTCGCCGAGGTGGCGGAGCGGGCCGAACGCCTGGCCGCCGCCCTGGCGCGCCTGGGGGTGGGTGAGGGCGACCGGGTGGGCACCTTCGCCTGGAACACCCAGGAGCATCTCGAGGCCTACTTCGCCGTGCCCTGCATGGGGGCGGTGCTCCACACGCTGAACCTGCGGCTCTTCCCCGAGCAGCTGACCTACATCGTCAACCACGCCGAGGACAAGGTGATCCTCGTCGACGCCACCCTCATCCCCCTCCTGGCCAAGGTGGCCCAGGAGCTCAAGACAGTGGAGCACTTCGTCCTCATCGGACCCGGGGCTGGGGGTGCCCCCCAGGGCACAGGGGACGGGAGCGCCCTGGGCGGGTCCGTCCTGTCCTACGAGGAGCTGCTGGCCGCCGAGGAGCCCGGGTTCGACTGGCCCGAGATCGACGAGCGGTCGGCGGCGGCCATGTGCTACACGAGCGGAACGACGGGGAACCCCAAGGGCGTGGTGTACAGCCACCGGTCGACCTATCTGCACTCGCTGGCCGAGTGCTCGGGGGCGTCTTTCGGGCTGAGCGAGGCCGACCGCATCCTGCCCATCGTGCCCATGTTCCACGCCAACGCCTGGGGGCTGCCCTACGCCGGGTGGATGACCGGGGCGGACTTCGTCATGCCGGGGCGCTTCCTCCAGGGTGAGCCCCTGTGCAAGCTGATCGAAGCCGAGCGCCCCACCATCTCGGGGGCCGTGCCCACGGTGTGGGCCGACATCCTGCGCTACTCCGACGCCAACACCGTGGACTTCTCGTCCATCCGGCTGGTGCCCTGCGGCGGTTCGGCCGTCCCCCGCCACCTGATGGAGGCCTTCCAGGAACGGCACGGCGTGCGGATCATCCAGGCCTGGGGCATGACCGAGACCAGTCCGCTGGGGGCGGTGGCCACACCGCCGCGCGGCACTCCGCCGGATGAGGAGATGGCGTGGCGGGTGAAGACCGGCCGGGTCATCGCCGGGGTCGAGCTGCGGATCGTCGACGACAACGGCGCGGTGCTGCCCTGGGACGGCGAAGCGGTGGGCGAGATCGAGGTCCGGGGTCCGTGGATCACCGGGAGCTACTACAAGGACGACGACCCGGCCAAGTTCGACAACGGCTGGCTGCGCACCGGCGACGTCGGCTCCGTCGATCCGCTGGGGTTCGTCCAGATCACCGACCGGGCCAAGGATGTCATCAAGTCGGGCGGCGAGTGGATCTCCTCGGTGGAGCTCGAGGGCGAGATCATGGCCCACCCCGACGTGGTCGAGGCAGCCGTGGTCGGCGTCCCCGACGAGCGCTGGGACGAGCGACCCCTGGCCTGCGTCGTCCTGAAGGAAGGCGCCGAGGCGGGGGTCGACGACCTCAAGGGCTTCCTGGCCGAACGGGTGGCCAAGTGGTGGCTCCCCGAACGGTGGGCGTTCATCACCGAGGTCCCCAAGACCTCGGTGGGCAAGTTCGACAAGAAGGTGCTGCGGGCCCGCTACGCCGACGGCGAGCTGGAGGTCACCGGCCCGGCGTGACGCCCGCCCGTCCCCCGGGCGGGTCGGCGGCTACCGCAGCACGGCTCCGGGCACTCCGCCGCGAATGCGGTGCAGCACGGCCAGTATCCCGGCCACGGACATGAGCAGCAGGGTGGCCAGGACCACGAACGGCAGCCGGGAGGAGGCCGGGATGCCGCTGTCGGCCGGAGCGCCGACCGCGCTCTCCCCGGCGCCGGCGCCGGCGTCGACGGCATCGGTCGTGCCGGCGGTGGTCGAAGTGGACCCGGGGGCGGAATCCCCGACCACCGTTCCCGCCGCTTCGCCATTGGCCGCCGCCTTGGCCTTCATCAGGGTGAAGACCTTGTAGAGAGCGGAGGCGGAGGCGAGGGGAGTCGAGGAGAGCGGGCCGGGGGCGAAGAGGGAGGACGTGCCGGAGGAGCCGGTCACCGGGCCGGTGCCGAACGGATTGTCGCCGGGGACGGAGGGGGAGAACAGGCCTCCGCCGGGGAGGACCGAACCACCACCACCGCCACCACCGCCGGAGCCGCCCGAACCTCCGACCGGTCCCGAACCGGACCCACCGGAGCCGGCACCGCCCCGGAGCACGATGGCGATCATGTTGACCGCCGTCCGCTCGAAGAGGCCGGGTGCGTACTGGTGGGGGGCCACCGGCCCGTCGACTTCCGACGCCGGGCTGCCCGGTCCGTCGCTGGGACGGTTCACGATGTCGCCCTGCACCACGAAGGTGGATCCGCCACCGCCGTCGAGGTTTCCGCCGTCGACCACGCCGAGGCCGAGCAGGAGGTCGGTGGCCTCGTTGGTGCTGACGCCCTGCGAGACGCCTTCCCACTTGTCGTCGACGGTGATGAGCACCAGGCTGCCGTCGCCGGTCTTGCCGACGAGGGTCCGGCTGTGGCGGCCGACGGTGAGGTCACCCGTGAGCGTGGTCGGCACCCGCTGGCCGCCGCTGACCAGGACGGGGTACATGCCGACGGACTCGACCACGTCGGCATCGAGGCGCAGCGCGATCGGGCCGGTCGTGCCCCTCCGGTTCCACAGGTCGCGCAGCGCGTCGGCCGCTCCGTCCCGGCCGGTGAGCACCGCTCCGTCGGCGGGGATGGCGGTGTAGCCGTCGCCCATCTTGACCAGGGTGGCGGTGACCGGCTGGCCCAGCAGGGCGGGACCGCTCAGCTTCACGACCAGCTCGGTGCTGCCGCCCGGAGCCCGGGTCTTCGAGCCGTAGTCGGAGGTGTAGAGCACGACACCGTTGGGGAGCGGGTCGACGTTGACGCCGGTGATGGAGATCACGCCGCCGCTGGCGGGGGCGATGCTGCCCGACCAGGCGAAGCCCCCCACCGCGAAGTCACCGGTACGGGTCTGCCAGCCCTGACCGCGACCGACGGCCGGTGAGCGCAGCATGCGGCCCCCGGTGACCACCGCGCCGTAGGGCTCTTCGGTGTCGGGGTGGAAGAAGTCGCCGTTGACGCCGACCAGGCAGCCCACCCGGGCGCACATGGCGGTCGGGTGCTCCAGGGACTCCGGCTTGTCCTCCCGGGGTCCGACCTTGTCGAAGGCGGACACGACCTGGAGGTCGACCTTGGCCGACGGTGCGATCCGGGCCACGTTCACGACCAGAGGCGGCTGGCGCCGCGTCAGGGTCAGGTGCTCCACGCCGGGGGCAAGGTCCCGACGGGCGGTCACCTCGAAGCCAGGAGGCACGGGCAGCATGGCCGCGCCCGCCGTCGCGCCCCAGCTGGGTACGACGATCGACAAGGCGACAACCACCGCAACCAGAGCGCGCAACGGAGAAGTTTTCACGGGGGGGTCGGGTTCCTTCCACTCGCCCCAGACACGAGCGGGACAGTGAAAGAGGTTCGGCAGCAAAGCAGACAATCCTGCGCGGCTGAGCCTTTGGCGCGAAAGGGACGGATCTCCCTTTTGGTTGCAACGGATCCAGGACCTGGATGGCCACGGCTCCGGGGCAGCCCTACCGACCTGCCAATTCCTGCCTGTGACGGTCTCTTTGCAGGGTGATTGTGAGGGCGTGACCCCGGCGCGATTCCAGGAATTTCCGGGTCTGGGAAAACCCTTGAAATCACTAAAGGAGCGGGGCGCGAAGGCCGAAGCCCCTTGCAGGGAGAGCAGTAACGGACTAGGAGACGCAGCGCGATTTGGCGTCACCGCTGGGCCGGAACGCCGTTTCAATTCCTGGGATACCCCCGAGAGGAGAAGCTTCATGCATCGCCTCGCTCTCCGCTTTGCGCTCCGGTGCAGGCCCCCGCTCGCCCTCGCCGCCGTCGTGGCCGTGGCCGCGGCCGGCAGCGCGGCTGCGCTGGGGCGCCAGGGGACTCCCGCCGCCTCCGCCGCCGCCCCTCCCGTGGTCCGGCCGTCCGACGACCCGCCCGACGTCCCGACGGTCACGTCCACACCGCCCACCACTGCGGTCGCCGCCCCGGTCGAGGCCACCCCGCCCACCACCCCGGCTCCGCCCGAGCCGGTCCGGGAAGCGGCCGAGGCGCCGGCGGTCGAGGTGGCGCCCCCC
>JBOGFE010000309.1:0-3079 GCA_050741935.1 Acidimicrobiia bacterium
TCCCTGGTCGGCCCGGTGCTCCGGTAGCGCCCTCGCCGGCCGATTTCCAGGGAATTCCACCTGTTGCCGGTGCGGCCCGCATGCCAGAATCCGGCCTCGAGAGAGGGGTCGGATGTACGAACCGAAGTGGCGGGGCCGCTGGGTGCTGGCGGGCATGCTCTGCCTGCTGGCGGCCCCGCTGGTTCCCGCCCCCGCCGGGGGGGCGGCGGGTGAGAACCCGGCGCCCTGCGGCGACCTGGAGGAGATACCCCTGCCGTCGGGCGGGGTGAGCTGCACCCACGGCCCCGACCCCCTCGAGGCGCTCACCGCCCACCACCACCCCCACGGCGCCGACGACCCGGCCCATTCCGACGGCGACCTGTTCCCGGTGGACCCGGGCGGAGCCGGCCCCCACACCGGCCCCCCGGAGGGGATCCACTGCTTCGGTGACGGCCAGGACGGCCTGCGGGTGCAGGCCATCTACGCCGTGGCCTCCGACCGCCCCGACCGCTACGACGAGGTCGTCGGCGCCATCCGGCGCTGGGCGGCGGAGACGGACTCGGTGTTCGCCTCGTCCGCCGCCCCCTACGGCGCCACCCGCCACCTGCGCTTCGTCACCGACGCCCGCTGCCGGCTGGCGCTGGACCGGGTGGTCCTGAGCCCCGTGGCCGACGACAACTTCCGGGCCACGGTGGCCGAGCTGGCCGCCCACGGCTATCACCGGGCCGACCGGCGCTACCTGGTGTGGATGGACTCCGACGTCTTGTGCGGCATCGGCCAGCTCCACCGGGACGAGCGCAGCACGGGCAACCTCAACGACGGCATCGGGGCCGGCCTGGTGGCCCGGGTCGACACCCGGTGCTGGGGCCTCCTGGAAACCCGGGGGACGTCGGTGGAGGCCCACGAGCTCGTCCACACCCTGGGCGGCGTGAACCTGAGCGCCCCCCACGCCACGCCCCTCGGCCACTGCACCGACGACGGTGACGTCATGTGCTACGAGGACGCCCCGCTCACCCGGCTCCAGGCCGTGTGCCCCCCCGAGGGCGACGCCCTCCTGGACTGCAACGGCGACGACTACTTCCATCCCCGTCCCGATCCGGACAGCTACCTGGCCACCCACTGGAACGTGGCCGACAGCCCGTTCCTGTCGTCCACCGTGGGCGACGTCGGGCCCCGCTGACCGATCCAGGTCGAATCGGGAGCGGATCCGGCCTCCCGATCGCTACCGTGGAGGGTGACGGACGCGAGGAGGTCCCGATGATGCATGCACTCGACTCGCTCGCCTCCACACTCCTGGGGGCGCCCGGCGGCGGCACCGGCGGCTTCGGCGGCGGGGGCGGCGGTGGCGGTGGTGGTGGTGGTGGCGGCTTCGGCGGAGGCGGGGGTGGTGGCGGCTTCGGCGGTGGCGGCGGCGGCTACGGCGGTGGCGGCTACATGGACGGCGCCATGATGATGCTCCTGCTCGTCGGCGTCATCCTCTTCCTCACCATCTCGGCGGCCTACAACGCCTTCCAGAACACCCGCCGGGCCACGGGCGCCAGCGGATGGCGCCGGGCCACGCCGGCCACGCTCCAGGAGCGCCGGGCCCGCCAGGCCAAGGTCGAGCTGGCCGCCGAGGAGGCCCTGACCGACGATCCGGCCTTCGCCCCCGAGACGGTCAAGGCCGGCGCCGCCGCTCTCCACAAGGACATCGTGGCGGCCTGGAACGACGCCGACCGGAACCGGCTGGCCACGCTCATCGCCCCCGACCTGCATGTGGAATGGGCCCGCCGGCTCGACGAGTACGACCGGGTGGGCTGGCACAACGTGACCGAGGTGGAGGGCGAGCCCATCGTGGAGTATGTCGGGCTCGTCAACCGGGCCGAAGACCACGACGACCGGGTCACCGTCCGGATCGAGGTCCCCCTGCGCGACCTCGTCTACGACCGGGCCGGCAACGCGGTCCACCGCAACGACGACACCGACACCGACGGGCTGGTGACCCTGGCCGAGTACTGGACCATGGGCAAGCGTCCTGGGGAGGACGGCCCAGAAGGAGACGGCCCAGAAGGAGACGGCACCGCGCGCTGGACGCTGCTGTCCATCGAGCAGGACGCCGAGGGCGCCCACCACCTGAGCGCCCCCATCGTCGCCTCGCCCTGGACCGACGACCGCCTGCGGGACGAGGCCGTGACCGAGCGGGGCGTGGCTGCCGCCGTCGACTCCGACCAGATCCGGGGGGTGGCCGACCTCGACTTCGAGGGCAGCGCCTACACCGCCGCCCTCGACCTGGCCAACATGGACGGGCGCTTCGTGCCCGACGTGCTGGAGGCCTCCGCCCGCCGGGCGCTGGATTCGTGGGCCGAGGCCGTCGACGGCGACGACACCGCCCTCGACGCCATCGCCACGCCCGAGGCCGTCCTCGCCATGCTCTTCCCGAGCGACGCCTCGCGCCGCAACCGCCTGGTCGTGCGCGGCCCGAAGCTGCGCAAGCTGCGCATCGTCGAGGTCGACGCCGCCGCCGACCCGCCGGCCATGCTGATCGAAGCCGAGGTGGCCGGCCGCCGCTACATCGAGGACCGGAACACCACCACGGTGGTGTGGGGGCGCAACGACGCCGAAGAGGTCTTCTTCGAGCGCTGGCTGATGGTGCTCACCGACGATCCGGCCACGCCGTGGCGGATCGCCCAGACCAACGTGCCGCCCACCACCATGCGCCGGGGAGCCGCGACCGGCGGCTGATCAGCCGGGGAGGAAGCCCTCCTCGTCCTCCATCAGGTGGCGGACCTCGTCGATGGTCGAGTCGGCCGCGGGCAGGAACAGCTCGGAGGGAACGATCTCGTCGTCGGGCACCGGGGTGCCCAGCTCCCGGACCCGGGCCAGGAGCGCCTCGAGCGTGGAGTGGAACTCTTCCTCGTCGCCGGACTCGACGGCCGTCACCAGGGTGTTGTCCAGGTCGTTGAGCTCGTCGAGGGCGCCGTCGGGCACCTCGAGCTGGCCCTCTTCGAGAATGCGCAGGATCACTGTCCCTCCTCGGAGGTGGCGGGGGCCTCGATGGCCTTGGGGGCGGCGCCCTGCCCCAGCTCGGCCTTGAGCCGGGCCAGGTCGGCGTCCGCCTGGC
>JBOGFE010000310.1:0-3465 GCA_050741935.1 Acidimicrobiia bacterium
CCCGGTTCGGGCCCGCCGATCCCGGTTTGGCGGCGATGCCCACCAGCGGCAGGTTGAGGCCGCCGACGCCGCCGTGATCGGGGGCGTCGCCGTAGGCCAGGAAGTCCCCGTTGGCACTGCCCAGCCAGTAGCCCCGCCCGGTGGCACTGGGGACGATGCCGACCACCTTGCGGGCCCCCCGGCGGGGCCGGTCGGTCCCGTCGCCGTGGAACCCGGCGTCGCCGAAGGCGGCGATCTTGCCGTCGTTGGCCACCAGCCAGTAGCCCCGCCCGGTGGGTGAGGAGGCGATGCCCTGGACGGGCTTGTCGTGGGGCTTGGCCCCGGACGAGCCGAAGAAGTCGGCGTTCCCGAAGGCGAAGATCCCGCCGTCCGAGGCGACCAGCCAGTAGCCGTCGCCGGCCGGGGTCGGGGCCATGCCCACCACCGGCTTGTTGAGGATGACGTCCCCGGTCGAGCCGAAGAAGCGGGCGTCACCGAAGGTGAAGATGCCGCCGTCGGAGGCGACGAGCCAGTAGCCGTTGCCCGAGGGGGTCGGGGCCATGCCGACCATGGGCCGGTTGAGCTTGACCGCCCCGGTGGAGCCGAGGAAGCGGGCGTCACCGAAGGTGAAGATGCCGCCGTCGGAGGCGACGAGCCAGTAACCGTTGCCCGACGCGGTGGCGGCCATGCCGACCATGGGCTGGTTGAGGCGCAGCGCCCCCGTCGAACCCAGGAAGGCGGCGTCGCCGAAGGCGAAGACCCCTCCGTCGCCGGCCACACCCCAGTAGCCCCCGGGGCCCGGCGCGGCCCGGGGCGCGTCGAAGTGGAAGACCGGTGGCAGGGAGGCGATCAGCAGGGCGGCCAGGACGGCCCGGCGACGGGTGGCGACGCGTGACGGCATATCGGTGCTCCGGGATCGACTGCGATACCTCTTTACCGATACGCCGCGAAAGGGACAAAACCCTTCTTTTGCGGACAATGTTCCCGAAGCCGGGCAGTTAGCCCAAACCCGGACAGGCGCCCGTCAGGCGCAGACCATCTCCGGCTCCTCGGCCGGTTCCGGTTCGGCCCCGTCGCCGTCCGCTGGACGCCGGGAGGCGGGGGGAGCGCCCCGGAGCAGACGGACGGCGGCGAGGACCGCCAGGGCGCCGAGCGCCTCCACCGGGGAGAGCGCCTCGCTCAGGAAGAACAGGGCCAGCACGACGGTCACCACCGGCTCGGCGGTGGAGACGATGCTGGCCGTCGGCGCTCCCACGCGCTCGATGCCGGCGAAGAGGGCGGCCACGGGCACGACCGTGCCCACGATGGCGATCAGGCCGACGAGGCCCCAGGCCGAGCCGGTGCCGGGCAGGCCCATGTGGACCCCCGCCAGGCCCGCCAGGGTGAAGGCGGCCGCGGCCCCGCTCGAGACGAGGGCGGCGAGCAGCAGGGGGTGCACGGCGGCCACCACCCGCTCGCCGGCCAGGACGTAGGCGGCGTAGACGGCGGCGGCCGCCAGTCCCAGGCCGAAGCCGACCAGGTTGGCGCCGATGGCGATCGACCCGGCCAGGACGGCCACCAGGCCGCCCGTGGCCAGGATCAGGGCGCCGGCCAGGCGGCCCGAGAGCCGTTCCCGCCCACAGGCCACCGCCGCCACCGTGACGATGGCCGGGTAGGCGTAGAGCAACAGCTCGGTGAGGGAGGCGTCGAAGCGCTCCAGAGCCAGGAAGAACAGGGCGGCCTCCACGGCGTAGCCGGCGAATCCCATCAGCAACCCGGCGGCCACCCAGCGCCCGGCGGGGCGGGCGGGGCGCACGGCCATGACCAGGGCCCAGAACACCACCGCGGCGAGGCCGAAGCGGGCCCAGAGCAGGCCGAGGGGCCCCACCCCGGCGTCGAAGGCCTCCTTGCCGAAGATGGGCAGGGCGCCGAAGCCGACGGCTGACACCAGACAGGCGGCCACGCCGGCCCGCCGGCGCCGTTCGGCGGCGGCGAGGGGGATGGCCCGGGCCGGGATCAGGCGGCGGGCGACGCGGATCGCGGAGTTCGGGGCGCGGTCGACGAACTGGATCAGATGGTCAGTCACATGGGCCTCCCCACCGAGGCCAGGGTCCGCTCCCGCAGGGTGAGCTCGGCCACCGCCTCGTTCAGGGCGGTCCGGGATGCGTCCCATCTGCGATCCCGGACCGCCACCTCCCTCGCCCACGCCGCTCGGCGGCCGCGGGGCCCGGTCAGAGGTGGGGAAGCGCCCGGCCCGCCACCATGGACGGCGGCGGCCACCACATCGGCCGGGTCGGGAAGTTCTGCCCCGGGGGTACGGGGGTGTCCCCCGGATTCGCCGGGGGTAGGGGGGTGTCCCCCGGATTCGCCGGGGGGACCGGGTCCTCCCCCGGATTGGTCATCGTCGGTCAGGCGCCTTCCGATCAGGTGGTGGGCCTCTCGGTAGGACAGCCCGTCGCGGGCAACGGCCTGCTCGGCCAGGGCGGCGGCGGTCGTGAACCCGTGCCGGGCCCGTCGGGCCATGGGCTCCGGCCGGGGCTGGGCGCCGGCCAGGACCAGGCCGAGCAGAACGGCGGCGTCGGTGATGGCGTCGACGGCGGGGAAGACGTGGGGCGCGCCCTCGCCTCCCACCGCCACCGAGTTGGCGAAGGGGGCGGCGTGGAGGGAACCGGCGGCCGCCACCAGTGAACCGAGGGGCGCGGCCGACCGGCCCTTGACGTGCTCCAGCAGGAACGGGTTGCGCTTCTGGGGCAGGGCCGAGCTCGACCCCACCAGCTCGTCGGGGAGCCACAGGAAGCCGAACTCGGCCGTGGTCCAGGTGAGCAGGTCGGCGGCGACCCGGCTGAGGGTGACGCCGGCCACGGCCAGACCGGCCAGGAGGCGCAGGGCCGGCTCCCGGGTGGCGACGGCGTCGAGGGAGTGGCGAACCGGGGAGGAGAAGCCGAGGAGAGCGGCCGTCCGGGCCGGGTCGATGGCGACCCCGGTCCCTCCGCCGGCTCCGGCCCCCAGCGGGCAGCATTCGAGCCCCTTGGCCGCCGCCGCCAGGGGAGCCAGATCCCGGTCCAGGGCCAGGGCCACGCCGGCCAGGTAGTGGCCGAAGGTGGTGGGAAAGGCAGGCTGGTAGTGGGTGTAGGCGGGCATCACCAGTCCCCGGTGCCGGCGGGCGCCGCGCAGGAGGACGGCCTGCAGCCGGCACAACCCGGCCATGAGGCGCTGGTAGGGGGCCCGCAGCCGCAGCAGGAACACGGTGGCGTTGAGGTCGTTGCGGGACCGGCCGAGCCGGGATGAGCCGGCGGTGCGCTCACCCAGGCGCGACACCAGCCAGTCCTCGTAGAGCAGGTACAGGCCCCGGCGGGCTTCCCGGTTGCGCAGGGGGGCGAAGTCCACGCTGCGCAGGCGCATGATCTCGGCCAGGATGGCGGCCGCCGTGGCCGTGGGGACCAGGTGGCGCTCGGCCAGCATGACCAGGTGGGCCCGATCCACCTCGCTCATGGCGCCCAGCTCGTC
>JBOGFE010000311.1:0-7232 GCA_050741935.1 Acidimicrobiia bacterium
GTGACCAGCACACTCGCCCGAGGGTTGTCGGCGAGGTTGGCCGTGGTCTTGGAGAAGAACTGGTTGGACAGCGCGACATGGGACGCGTCGACGTAGTGGAGCTGCGAGAGATTCGTCGCGTTGGGCACGCCCTGGGCCGAGCAGGTGGCGATCAGCGGCGGAATCACGCCGTCGAAGCAGCCGGGCATCGACGCCAGGTCAAAGCTCGGTTCGTTCACTGGTGCTCCCCGAACCGGGCCCCGGCCTTGGGCCCCGGGGTCTGGTCGTAGAGCTCCTCGACCGCCACGGTCACCGCGAACGCCGCCAGTGGCCGGATGGCGTCGATGAGGAGGAGCGGGACACCCCGCGTCTTGAAGGCGGCGATCAATTCCATGCGGTACCGGCGCATGACCTCCACGTCGGCCCGGCCAGGCAGTTCCGGGCCGGAGACGGCACGGCCCTTCACCTGTACCGAGCGCATTGCCATGTCGACGAAGGTCAGGGACAGCCACGCGCCGGGCTTGACCGTCGCCAGGGTGCGCGTCGCGTCCGAGCTGATCAGAGCGCGCAGGTTCCCGTCGGGGTCCCACGAGACCCCCCAGACCCGGAACGCCTCGGGCACCACATCGTCGCCGGCCGACGCCCCGACCATGCCGACGCCTGACTCGATGAACGCCGCGAGATCCACGCCCTGGCTCACCGGCCCGATCGTAATGAGCGGTTAGTGAATTCTCACGGTTCCATGCAGAACCACTTAAGAACCGGCTCCGACGGGATCCCTCACAATGACCCTGACCTGCACATTTACAGGAGGACTGCCATGACCGTGAACACCGGAGCGGACCCCGTCGAGGCCATCAAAGCGTCGCCGATCCCCTTCTGTTTCTACCGCGAGGTCCACAAGGGACTGCGCTACGCCCTGTTCCAGCTCGTCACCGCGGCCGGCTCGGTCGACTGCGCCGACCCCCAGGCTCGCGACGGGGTCGTCGACCACGTGCACGCCGTGATCACCCTGCTCACCGAGCACCATGATCACGAGGACACCGCCCTCCAATCGCTCATCCGGGCGAACGCGCCGACCGTCGCACCGCTGCTGGAGGAAGGCCACGCCGAGATCGAGCAGGACCTGGTGGAGATCGAACTGCGCACCGACCGGCTGGCCACCTCCACCGGGACGGAGGCGGTGATCGCCGGCCTCGACCTCTATGGCTTCCTCAGTCTGTTCGTTGGCCGCTACCTGGCCCACATGGGTCTCGAAGAGGGAACCGTCATGGCCACCCTGCGGGAGACGATCAGCGTCGAAGACCTGCTCGGTGTGCAAATCGCGTTTCGCTCGGCCGTACCCCCGGCCACCATGTGCCGGTTCATCGCCGTGATCATGCCGGCCCTCGACCCCACCGAACGCGCCACCCTCCTCGGGGGCATGTACGCCGGAGCGCCGCCGGAGATCTTCGAGCTCTTCCGGGCTGCGACGGAGGCCGCCCTCCAGCCCGCCGAATACGAAGCGCTCGCCGGTCGGATCGGATTGGTCTGAGCGATGGGTGCGGAGAAGACCCCCATCGTCATTTCCAGCAAGCGGCGTCCCCTGGCGGTGTGTGTCGCGGCCGTGGTGGCGATCGCCGCCGCTACGGCCTGCGGCACCCCGAGCCAGGACCGGAACGCGGCGGAACTCGCCGCCAAGACCGTGAAGGCGTCCGGTGGTACACCGGCCGACGGACCTACCATCCGCGTCGGTGTCAACGATCCCGACCAGCGGGTCGTGGCCGTCCTCGAGTACCTGCCGGCCAACGCCACCGTGGCCGCCGGCCAGACGGTCACCTGGACGTGGGACGGCACCATCGAGCCTCACTCCGTCACCTTCTTCCCCCCGGGCCGGACCGCCCCGCCTCCCGGCAGCGACCGCACTTTGTTCGGGCCGACATCCCCGCCGGCCGTCACCTACGACGGCACTGCGTTGGTCAACTCCGGCCTCGCACCGCTCGGACCCCAAGCGGTGGTGCCCTTCCAGCTCTCGTTCTCCCGGCCCGGCACCTACACCTACTCCTGTGTCATCCACCCACAGATGGTCGGCACCGTCACCGTGGTCGGCGTCGGCGGCGCCGTCGAGAGCGCCGGCGAAGTGAAGGCCCGAGGCAACCGGGAGGCGGCGCAGTGGCTGGCTGAAGGGCGGGCCGCCTTCCAGCAACTCGTCTCGGCACCGCCGGCGAGCACCCGGAACGCCGACGGCACTACCACCTGGAGGATCCGCATGGGCGCCTCCACGCCGCACACCGACATCCTGGCCTTCGCTCCGGTGCCCCAGAACGTCAATCCGGGCGATGCCGTGACCTTCGTCAACGACTCCGGCGCCCCCCACACGGCCACCTTCTTCGGCACGCAGCCGCCGATGATGAACCCGCTCGACTCCCGGGTCGAGCAACCAGCTCCCGGCCCGTCACCCCAACCGCTCAACGGCCAGGACCTGTTCAACACCGGCCTGGTGCCGCCCGACGCCCCGCCCGGCGCCGCTCCTCCGGAAGTCGCCCGGAGCTTCACCTTCATCGTTCCGGCCGCCGGGGAATTCCCCTATGTATGCATCCTTCACGCCCCGAGCGGGATGGGCGGCGTCATCAAAGCGTCCTGAGATTCGGACCTAGGCGAGGTGCCTCATCGACGAGGATCACGGCGACGGCCTTGGGCGTCGAGTGCCACGTCTTGAATTCTGCCGAGCCTCATCCTGACCGCACCTCAATATCCCGAAAGACCACCAACACCCATCCGACGACAATCCAAAGGGCAAACACATCCGACCAAGAAACCCCGAACTGAGAACACAGAACCCCATTCCCGAGTCACGCCCGAAATGAGTGCACAGACTTGCAGCTTCCGCAGGAGCGGAAGCTGCGGGAACGGTTCCCGGGCTGAATCGGGAAGCGGGAACAAGGAATCGGGAACGGTCTACCCGTCGCCACGGAGGTAGCTCCCG
Organism: Acidimicrobiia bacterium; assembly: GCA_050741935.1. Taxonomy (GTDB): domain Bacteria; phylum Actinomycetota; class Acidimicrobiia; order IMCC26256; family BP-133; genus CAWBJP01. Next base: position 2,945 of record JBOGFE010000311.1, read on the forward strand.
ATCCGGTCTGCGGCGTCCCGGGCGATCGTCGGCTGAACGTGGCTGTACGTGTCGAGGGTGATCTGGACGCTGGCGTGGCCGAGGCGTTCCTGAACCACTTTGGGATGGATTCCCGCTTCCAAGGCCAGGGTCGCCGCGGTGTGGCGGAGGTCGTGGAACCGGATCGCCTCCACGCCCGATTTCTCGCACAGGCCCCGGAACATGACCGAGAGTCGTTGGGGGTGGTAGCCGGCGCCGTCTTCCCGAGTGAAGACGAGGCCGGTGTCCTCGTATGCGGGGCCGTAGGCGAGGCGCTCTTCGACCTGGCGCTTGCGCCAGGCTCGGAGGGCGGCGACAACGTCGGCGTCGAGCGGGACCAGACGGCGGCCAGCGCCGGTCTTGGGCTCGCGCTCCACGACGGCGTAGCCCTCCGTGGTGCGCTGGACCCGCACCGAAAGAGCGCCGGCGTCAAGATCGACGTCGGACCAGCGGAGGCCGGCGGCCTCGGCCCGGCGGAGGCCGGTGCTGAGTTCGAGGCGCCAGAGGGCATCGAGGCGGTCGCCCGCAACGGCGACGAGGAACCGACGGGCCTGGTCTGCGGACCACACCTTGCCGGCAGCCGACTTCGGTGTCGCCGGGCGCTTCACGGCCGCGGCCGGGTTGCGGGGTAAGAGACCGTCCGAGACGGCGTCGTCCAAGGCCCGGTGGAGCACTCGGTGGACGAGGCTGACGGTCCGGGGGGACAGGGGGCCGCCACGACCGACCCGGTCGCGGCCCCGGCCGAGGCTGCCGCTTTCAAGCAGATCGGCGTAGAGCGAGCGGAGATGGTTCGGTTGGAGGGCAGCCAAACGGAGGCCACCGATCCGGGGGAGGACGTAGGCCTCGAGGACCCACCGGTAGTTGCTCGCTGTCGATCCCGTCCGGGAGACGCGAACACCCGGGAGCCAGCCCTCCAGGTACGCCGCCACGGTCTGCCGGCCGGGTTCGGCGATCGGTCCGCGCTGTGCCCGGCCGACCAGCTCGGCCAGCGCCGCCTCGGCGGCCTTCTTCGTGGGGAACCCGCGGCGCTTCCTTTGGCGGCGCTTCCCGTCCGCCGCCGTGGGCAGGTCGACGACGAAGAGCCAGGTCCCCCGGTCCCCGTCCTTCTTCACGCTCCCCAGCATGAGACCGATTCTACAAGGTTGTGACCAATCCGTGACCACACTTCCTCTGAACGCGACGAGAGCCGGTCCAAAAACCGGCTCTGACCTGCTATTTGTCTAGCGCGCTCGGAGGGACTCGAACCCCCAACCTTCTGATCCGTAGTCAGATGCTCTATCCGTTGAGCTACGAGCGCTTACTTTGTTGCCTTGACCTGCACCTTCACACGGCCGACGGGCGGAGCATCGGTCAGAGAGCATCTGACTCGCCCGTTCGACGGCGCGCGGAAGATTGTAGGGGACGCAGGTCGCGGCGGCGATGTCCGGCGATCACCTCCGTCTCGTTTGGATGACTGGCGCGCCTCGGCGCACTTCGCGACGCGGAAACCCTGGCGGACGGCGGTCGATTCCCAACCGAGGCTTCCGTGCTCACTTAGCCCAGCATGAGAGCGACGATGGGAGCTGGCACAGCCCATGTTGGGTAGTCGAGGTTCAGCAAGGACTTGGTGGCGAACACTCCTGTCTTGTACTTGTTCTCGATCACCTTGGCGTCCGCTCGCCAGCCGTCGTCTACCCACTTCGTCTCGATCGGGATTGTGCGCTGGGTGCCGGCGTCGGACGGGACGGCGACTGGGGCAAGGTCGACCTCGTTGCCCGAGCCCGTGCGGGCATACCCGATGGTGTCGCCGGCGACCCACCGTCCTTCGTCCAGATCGTCAATGGCGCGGGCGAGCGCCACCCCGATCGCCATCTCGGTCAGCACGGTCATGTCGGGAGCCGCCAGCCCCGAGCGCAGCCGGCTCGGCAGCCAGGCCAGAAGTGGGTCGGTCAGATAGAGCTTCGCCTGGGCGCCGGGGATCGCGCCGCCGCCGTCGCCCCGCTGCGGGCACCACAGCGCCGCGAAGGTCGACACGAGCCGGTTGAACCGGACGGTGGCGGCTGTCCGCGTGAGTCCCATCGCTCCGGACGTAGCCCGCACGTTGAGCGGGCTCGAGGCCCGAGCTGCCAGCCCGGCCAGGAGGAGCGGGAGCGATTCCGGAGGAGCGTCCGGGTCGACGTCCCGGCGAAGCCAGGCGGCGAGGTCGCGGAGGAAGCCGACCGAGACCTCCCCCAGGGTGGCGTGCTCGGCGACTGCCCGAGGAAACCCGCCGGATGTCAGGTAGTCCTGCCAGGCAAGGTCGTAGCTGTCCACGTCGAAGCGGGCCGCCTCGACCACCTGGACAGCGACCCCGTCCTGCAACGCCGCAGGATGAATGGCGCTGGGGACCATCAATCCCGGCCGGGTGGCGCGTACGAAATCACGAAAGGTCATCGGCAGCAAGTGGCGGACCCGTCGGGATGCTCCGTGGCCGGCCCGCCCGGCAAGGAGGTTCCCCTCGATGTCCTCGCCCGCCTGCCATCTGCTCCCGGTGGCCACGACGGTGTCGTCTCCGAAGTCCGTGCCATCCCGAGCGGACTTCAACACCGAGGTCCAGCCGGCGATGGCGCTCACCTCGTCGAGAAGCCACACCCTCGGCCGGGATCCGTGCCGGTCGACAACCCTGGTCATGTCCCGGCCGAGCGTCAGGACCCGCCGGAGGTCCCGGTCCCGCATCCCGTCGCACGGGACATGGATCACCTGACGGGGATCGATGTCCGGGCGCCGGCAGAGCGCCGCGACAAGGTCGAGCAGCACCACCGACTTCCCGACCCGGCGCGGACCGGTCAGCACAGCGAGGCGATCGCCGACCTCCTCACGGGCAAGGTCCGCCAGGACATCCGCCCGGTAACCGAGATCGTGGCGAGCACGATCCCGCAGGAGACGATGGGCGCCCATCCAGGCCATCGGATCCGCGCCCGCCGCCGCAGCTCTCCACCACGGAGCAGCTTCGGTCAACGTCCGCCTGATCTCGTCATCACGCATGCGGCAACCCTATCAGTATGCCATGCCAAAGTAGGGGGGGTTCAGGGACTCTCTTAAGCCAAGGTGGGGTGGGTTTCAGCCCGGCATCCCGCCAGAGGAGGAGGCCGCGGCTCGCCGCCGTTGAGGACTTCCCGATAGCCGGCGCCGCCTTGTCGTCGACGGATGGCGCCAGTCGGAGGTCTCGATCAAACGGACCGATGTCGACCGGTGGGAGCGGCCGGCTCCGATCTCAAGGGAGGCTCGCCGCTAGCAGGATCAGATGCGCACGGCGCAAGGCTGGACATGCTCCGTAGTCAGATGCTCTATCCGTTGAGCTACGAGCGCGGGTTTGGAGCGACGTTACCGGAGGCGTCCCCACGGGTCGATCCTCGCCGGCGCAACCGGGCTGCGACGGTGCCGCTTCCTTTACCCGGGTGGGGCAGCGGCGTAGCGGAAGTCGAAGACCTCGTTGATGTCGATGGCCTTGGGAATGAGCCCGGCGGCGGCGAAGGCGTCGGCCTCGGACTGCTGGGCCTCCACCACCGACCGGTCGATCGGGAAGTAGGTCAGTTCGAAGCGGTCGAGCGTCGAGGCGACGACCGCTGCGGGCAGCTTGGTGATCTTGGCGTAGTGCTCCGCCCACACGTCCTTGTGGGTCACCGCCCAGGTGGCGGCCCGGCTCACCCGATGGAGGTAATCGCCGATGGCGGCCTCCAGCTTCGGGTCGTCGAGCGCGCCGACCCGGGCGACCTGGAACAGAAACCCGCCGATGAGGCCGGCGCCGGTGGTGATCGTCCGGCCGCTCTGCTGCTCACCCAGGGTCAAGAAAGGGTCCCACACCGCCCAGGCGTCGATGCTGCCGCCGTTGAAGGCGGCGAGGCCGTCGGCGGGCAGCAGATAGACGGGCTGGATGTCACCGGCCTTCAGGCTGGCCTTCTCGAGCGCGGCGAGGACCAGCCAGTGGGCGCCGGATCCCTGGGTGAAAGCGACCTTCTTCCCCTTCAGGTCGGCCACCGTCTGGATAGGGGAGTCGTTGGGTACGAGGATCGAGAGATGTGATTGCTCCGGCTTCCGCCCGGCCGCCACGCCGACGATCTTGATTGGTGCGCCGGCCGACTGGGCGAAGATCGGCGGACCGTCGCCGGTTTGGGCGAGGTCGATCACCCCGGCGTTCATCGCCTCGAGCATCGGCGGACCGGCGGCGAACGGACTCCATTCGATGTCGTAGGGGGCGTCCTCGGCCTCGCGGGAGACGTCCAGGAGGGTCTTGACCATTGACCAGTTGACC
>JBOGFE010000312.1:0-5237 GCA_050741935.1 Acidimicrobiia bacterium
TCGTACGGCACCGCGGAGCTCACGGCCTGGGCGCTCAACGTCTCGGGCTGGATGTCCGAGATGAGCGGCGATCTCCAGACGGCCGAGGCCACCCATCGGGAGGCGCTCGATGCCGCCGCGGATCTCCGGTTCCAGAGCGCGCTCTCGGCGTCGGGCCTGGCGGCGACGTTGCTGGCCCGTGGTGCCGTGGCCGAGGCCGAGGCGTTCGCCACGCGGGCACTGGCCGGCGGCGTCGGTCCGGGGCCGTGGCGGGCCGGACTCGTGCTCGCCGAGATCGCCCTCATCCGGGGGGAGCCCGACGCTCCGGCCCGGGCCCGAGAGGCACTGCGCCGGGCGGCGAACGCCGACTACAGCGTGGTCCCCTCCCGGAGAAGCCTCGAGCAACGCCTCGAGGCCACGCCGGGCGCGGTGGCCGACGCCTCCGCCCGGGAGCGGAAGGTCTTCGTGTTCACCGACATCGTGGGCTCGTCGAACCTGGTCGACATGCTCGGCGACGAAGGCTGGGACCACCTGCTCCGGTGGCACGACCAGACGTTGCGGCACCTGTTCGCCGAGCACACCGGCGAAGAGGTCAGCCGGATCGGGGACGGCTTCTTCGTCACCTTCGACGAGCCCCGGGCCGCCGTCCGGTGCGCGGTCGCCATCCAGCGGGTGCTGGCCGACCACCGGCGGGATCATGGCTTCGCGCCCCAGGTCCGCATCGGCATCCACCAGGCCGAGGCCACCCGGCAGGGGGACGACTACCAGGGGAGGGGGGTGCACGAGGCCGCCCGGATCGGCGGTCAGGCGGAAGGGGGCGAGATCCTGGCCAGCCAGGTCTCCCTGCTCGGCCTCGACGGGATCTCCTGCTCGGAGCCCCGGCCGGTGCGCCTCAAGGGCTTCTCGGAACCGGTGGCGGTCGTCTCGATCAACTGGCGGTGAACCGCCGCTCTGCCCAATGCGTTACAGAGGGCAACGCATTACAGGTCGAGGTCCAGGAAGAGTGGGGCGTGGTCCGACGGCGGCCGGTCCTTGGGGCCCTTGCGCATGTTGCGGTCGACCAGGCCCCAGGTGATCTGCTTGGCCAGCGGCTCGGTCAGCAGCATGAGGTCGATGCGCATGCCCCGGCCGGAGTGGAAGTCGCCGGCCCGGTAGTCCCACCACGTGAACAGCTTCGGGTCCTGGTAGAGCTGGCGGAACCCGTCGACGAGCCCGAAGCGGCAGATCTCGGCCAGAGCCTCCCGCTCCGGGCCGCTGACGTGGGTGGACCCCTTGAACTTCGTCGGGTCGTAGACGTCGCGGTCCTCGGGAGCGATGTTGAAGTCGCCGCACAGCACCAGCTGGTCCGAGGGCTGATGGTGCTCCTTCAGCCAGCCCGCCACCCGGGCCAGCCATTCCAGCTTGCGGTCGTAGTGCTCGGAGGGGATGGACCGGCCGTTGGGGACGTAGAGGCTGGCCACCCGGACGCCGCCGCAGGTGGCGGACATCAGCCGGGCCTCGACCGGTTCGGGTTCCGGACCGGGGGAGAAGCCGGCGACCACGTCGTCGATGCCCACCCGGGAGGCGATGGCCACCCCGTTCCAGCGGCCCTCGCCATGGAAGGCGACCTCGTAGCCCAGGGCCGAGAACGGCATGATCGGGAACTGCTCGTCGGCCAGCTTGGTCTCCTGCATGCACAGCACGTCGGGGCGGGCGTACTCCAGCCATTCCTCCACCCGGCCCATGCGGGCGTTGAGCGAGTTGACGTTCCAGGTGGCGATACGCATCACCGGTGAGGCTAGCCCGGCCGTTGGTCTTGTCTGGGGTGCGCCCGGACCGCCTTAGGGGAGCGTGTGCCGGTCGCGGCCACAGGTGGAGCAAACCCAGCCCGGGTCGCAGCCGGCGACGACGAGAAGCGCCAGGCACCGGGAACGCCGGCTCATCCTGGCCTCGCAAGGTCGAAGGCGAACATCGGAATCCTTGAGGTCGGAAACCCGGTCATTCGAGTGTCAGGTCCGATGATCGCCCTACCGGACGGCCCGGAAGGCCGGGCTGGTCAGATCATTGACCGGGTCCACGAGCGTTGGGTTGACTGCTTCCACCCACCCGAGGAAGGACGTCCAACCGATTCCGTCGAAGGGACTGGGGATCACGAGGCGGCCGTGGTCGTCAAAGAGCTCATCACGCCACTCCTCCCGGGTAGCCACCGGCAGGTTCCTATCCGGGGGCACCTCGGCGGGCAGGTCGTCCGGGGCCACGCGGGGGGCTAGCGCGGCGCGGGTATCAGGATTGGCGAGCAGGGCCACGTAGACGAAGTGTTCGATCTCCTGGATGAGGTCGCCGCGGAGCCGCTCTCGTCCTCGCGCCATGCCTTCCGGGGAGCGGTCACTATCCAACCGACGCGGCTCGGCGTCGGTGTCGAAGGCGATCGTGGCGGGTGCAGTGAGCACCATTCTGCCGGGCCCTTCGCCATATCCCCCGGCGGCGGAGACGAGGTGCCGGACGACGTCGGAGACAGCGTCCGCCAGGGCGCGCCGGACCGCTTGGACTCCGGCTGAACCCTCTGGTTCGGCAGCGTTGAGAACCTTCCGGGCGGCTTCGCCGACCCTGGTGAGACTGTCGACGACGGCACCGGGAAGCTTGGCTTCGCCAATTCGGGCGGCCAGGGCCGGTGCCAGGGTGTCGAGGCCTTTGGCCAGCTGGGCGAACTCGGCGACGAGCGGCCCCGCCTCCTCCAGCCCGGGTGGGTCGCCCGGGCCCCGGTCGCAGCTGGCGACGAGGAGGAGCGCCAGGCATAGGCCGACCCGGGAATGCCGGCTCATGCCCGCCTCGCGAGGTCGAAGGCGTCGAAACTCGGACCGGTGAGCCCGCGGACCCGGTCCATGAGCTCGGGGTTCACGGTTTGTGCCCAGCCGAGGAATGAATTCCACCGGCCGGGGTCCGAAGGCTGCGGGACCGTGAGCCGGCCCTCGTCGTCGAAGAGGTTCCGCACCCACTCCTCCCGGCTCGCCACGCTGAGGTTGAGGTCCGCGGGCACCTCGGCCGGCAGGTCGGCCGGAGAGAGCCGCAGGCCCAGCGCCGCCCGCTGGTCCGGGTTGGTGAGGACGGAGACGTAGGTGAGGTGCTCCAGGTTGCGGGTCAGGTCCCCTCTCAGGCGCTCGCGGCCCCGGGCCGATGCACGTTCCGCCTGGAGCTCCTGCTCGAGCTGCTGCTTTTCGGCTGACGCCTCGCCCACGTCGAAGAGGAGTCGAGCGGGGCGCCAAGGCCGGCCCGCCGCAACGTGGCCGAATTCCGGACCCGCCGGCGGAGCCGCCCTCCACCGCCAGGGACACGACCGGGTGGGCCTTGGCCAGCTCGAGGGCGGCGCCCGCCACCGCCCCCACTAAGTTCCTGGCGGTGTCAGCGGCCATCTTTCGCACGTCGAGGGCCGCTTCGAGGGAGTAGGAGCGGGAGGCGAGCGCCCCGAACGCAGCCCCCGCCTCCGACAAGGCGATGCTCCTCCCTGGAGCGTCCGGGTCGGCCAGGAAGAACTGCAGCTTCTCCGCCGCGAACCGGTTGGCGGCATCCAGCAGCGTTCGACGCGACGCGTCGTCCACCATCAGGTCGGAGAGCAGGTCTTGTAACGCGTCGTGAGGGACGCCGAACCCCCGGAGTCCGGCGGGAAAGGACTCCCCAAGCCGCGTCAGCTGGAGCGCGACGTTGCGAACCGTGTCTGGGCGGGCCAGCAGCCGGGCCAGGGCCCGTTTGCCTTCGGGGCTGAACTCGTTGCCTGCGGCGCAGACGACGACCCGTTCGAGGGCGTCTTCGGCTTGTTTCTGTTGGCCGGCCGGGGGGTCCAGGAGCATGTCGTCCACGGCGGCTTGGGCGGCCCGGCCGCCCTCATCGTCGTGGGAGAACAGGGCGCGGCAGGCCAGTGTCTGGTGGCGGTTGATGAACCGGATGGCGCCGGCGGGGTGGGTGGCGAGCAGGTTGGCGGCGGCTTCGCGGTACCACCTGCGGGGGTCGCCCTTGCCCGGGGGGTCGCGCCCGGTGAGGAGCGTGACCGTCATCCGTTCCACCCAGGTGGGGTGGAACAGGGCCGTCGGACACGGGCAGGCCGACAGCAGCGCGACCCGCCCGGGGGCGTCGAAGCGGTCGGTGCCCAGCGTCTGGGTCAGGAAGTCGACGCCGACCCCGGCCTGGGATCCCCGGGCCACCAGCGCCCCCAGCACACAGGGGTCGAGCCGGCCGTGGTCGATGAGCCAGCGCAGGTTGTCGGGGCCCAGGGACCGCAAGAAGGCAGCCGCGTAGCGGGGGTCTTCCTTCGAGGCGTGTTCGGCCTCGGCCAGCAGCTTGCGTCCCTTGTCGAAGTCGGCCAGGTCGAAGACCCCACCGGGGCGCAGCTCCTCCATGAGCCGCTTGGCGTCGGCCGCGGCCCGGTGACGCTGATCACCGGTCGAGGCTCTGGCCACCGTACCGATGGCCGCCAGGGGCGCCAACAAGCCGGAGAAGGCCCCGGCCAGGGCGCTGGCGGCGGCCTGGCGGACCTGGGCCTCGGCCGCCTCGACGGCGTCCGCCCGTCCCCGTAGCTCAGCGGCGAGACGCTGGCAGCCTTCCACCACCCAGCGCAGCTCCTCCGGGGCTTCGAGGCCAACGTCGCGAAACGGGCCGGTGAGGCGCTGGTAGGAGGCTTCGAACTCGCCGCCGGTGTCGAGGAGCCCCTGGGCCGCCTGGCGGACCCGGCCTGGGTCGAGAGCCACGAACCCACCCCCGCCCCCACCCGAGGGCGCCATGAACGGGCGATGCTGGCGGAAGCGGCGCTCCCAGGCGACAAACGCCGACGCCACGTCCTGATACCGGGTCGGGGCCGGGAACCCTCCGGCCACCACCCTGGCGATCGCCTCCTCCTCGTCGGCCGCCGCCTCGCACACGTTGGCGAGGCGACCCAGACAGTTGCCGAGCTCGTTGAGGTCACGCTCCCAGCCGCGGATGTTGTCACAGGCCGCCTCCCCGAACGGGCTCTGGAACGCCTCGGCCACCACCGGCGAGATGCGGTTCAGAGGGGTACCCCACTCGGAGGCCAGCGCCAGCGCCTCCCGCTTGGCCGCCAAGGCCACGAGCCACAGCCGGGCGGATCCGATCTCGGCGGCGCTGGGCGGCACGCAAAGAGCCTAGTGTCGCGATGCCCATGGCTCTTCGCCTGGCGGCTCATCGCGGCGTCGGTGGGGGCCCCAACCCCACCTCCCGCGCCACCAGCGTGGCGATGCCCATGGCTCTTCGCCTGGCGGCTCATCGCGGCG
>JBOGFE010000313.1:0-4725 GCA_050741935.1 Acidimicrobiia bacterium
GGCTCCGCCTCACCTGCTCCGGGATCACCCGGCGCTTCGGGGGCATCACCGCCCTCGCCGGCGTCGACCTCGACGTCGCCCCGGGGACGGCGGTGGGCGTCATCGGCCACAACGGCGCCGGCAAGACCACCCTCTTCGACGTCATCTCCGGCTTCGTCGCCCCCGATGCCGGCCGGGTCGCCCTCGACGGCGAGGACGTGACCGGGCGGGCGCCGCACCGGCGGGCCGTGGCCGGCCTCGGGCGGTCCTTCCAGGAGGCCCGCCTCTTCCCGTCCCTCACCGTGGCCGAGACGGTGGCCGTGGCCCTCGAACGCCATCTCCCCAACCGCGACCCGCTGGCCGCCGCCCTCGCCCTGCCCGCCTCGACCGACATGGAAGCCGCCGTCACCGGGCGGACCGACGAGCTCCTCACCCTGCTCGGCCTCACCGGCTACCGGGCCCACCGCATCGCCGAGCTGTCCACCGGCACCCGGCGGATCGTTGAACTGGCCTGCGTCCTGGCCCAGGATCCGGCCGTGCTGCTGCTCGACGAGCCGTCCGCCGGTGTGGCCCAGCGGGAGACGGAGGCGCTGGCCCCGCTCCTGCGCCGGGTGCGGGCCGCCACCGGCTGCTCGCTGGTCATCATCGAGCACGACATGGGCCTGGTCGCTTCGGTGTGCGACGAGCTGGTGGCCCTCGAGCACGGCTCTGTCATCGCCCGGGGGACGCCGGCCGAGGTGCTGGCCCATCCCCGGGTGGTGGAGTCCTACCTGGGGACGGACGAGGGCACCGTCCGCCGGTCGGGCCGGCCCGCCTTCGCCCGGGCGGGCCCGGGGCCCGATGTCTGATCCTGGGTCGGACCCGGCTGGGGGCTCGCCCGCCCGGCGCCGGCTCACCCGCCAGGAGAGCCAGGCCCGCACCCGCGCCCTCGTCCTCGAGACGGCCACGGCCGAGTTCCTGGCCCGGGGCTATGCGGGGACGTCCCTGGAGCGGGTGGCCGAGACGGCCGGCTTCTCCAAGGGGGCGGTGTACGCCCACTTCGCCGGCAAGGAGGACCTCTGCCTGGCCGTCCTGGAGACGCACTTCTTCGCCCAGCTGCAGCGGTTCATGGCCGACTTCGCCGGCGGCGGCGAGACCATCGACGAGCGCCTCGCCGTCCTCGAACGCTGGTTGGAGCTCGTGCTCGCCGACGAGGACTGGCAGCTGCTGGCCGTCGAGTTCGCCGTCCAGACCCGGCGCAACCCGAAGATCCAGGAGCAGCTCGTCGCCCGGGAGCGGATGGTGCGCACCGCCGTCACCGCCCTCGTCGCCCAGCAGTCGGCCCAGCTCGGCGTCACGCCCATCCTCCCGCCCGACCAGCTGGCCATCGTCCTCGTGGCTGTGGTGGGTGGCATCGCCATCCAGCGGCTGCTCGATCCCGCCATCCCCGCCAGCCTGCTCACCGACACCGTCCGCCGTCTGTTCAGGGGGCCCACACCATGATCTCGAGACGCTCGCGGCGCTGTTCCTTCTTCCCGCCGGCCCTGGTGCTGGCGGTGCTGGCCGGATTCACGGTCACCGTCACCGTCACCGCCCCGGCGCCGGTGGGCGCCACCGGTTCCGTTCCGGTGCCCGCGGTGGAGGGCCCGGTGACGGGCGGGTCCCGGACCGGGGCCCCGTTCTGGGCCACACCCTTCGACCTCGCACCCTCCGGCTACGTGGAGGAGGAGTTCTTCCTCTCCGGCACCGCCTCCGACCGGGGCCTGTCCGGCCCGGAACGGACCGCGCCCTACAAGGTGCGCCTGCTCGTCCGCCGGCCGGCGGACCCCGCCCGGTTCAACGGCAGCGCCGTGCTGGAGTGGTTCAACGTGAGCCTCCAGAGCGAGGTCGAGCACGACTGGCCGGTCGCCTTCCCCCTGCTCATGCGCGACGGCTACGCCTCGGCGGCGGTGTCCGCCCAGCAGGCGTCTTCGACGGCTTCCACCCGTCGCTCTGCCCCGCTCCCGCCGCCATGCCCGACCCCCCCGCCCCCGTGGTGTGGGTGACCGGCGAGTGGGAGGCCGTGGCCATCAGCCGCCCCGACGGGCCCCTGCTGCGGGTGTGGGAGATGGCCGGGACGTCCCACGTCAACTGGTGGGAGGGGTCCTTCGGCGCCGTCCAGGGTTGGCGGGACGGCTGGGCCCTCGCCGGCTCGGCCGTCCCGACCTACGGCTGGGACGAGGAGGCCGCCGGCCGCTACGGCGAGCGGGGCGGCAGCACCACCAACCTCGCTCCCGCCCGCTACCCCTTCCGGGCCGCCCTCGACAACCTGAACCGCTGGGCCCGGGACTGGCAGGAGGTGCGCCCGGGGGCCCGCCCGGCCGACGCGGTGCGCCCGGCGCCGGCCGCCGAGCGCCTCAGCCGGGTCGGGTTCCTGCTCGCCCGTGACGCCCACGGCAACGCCCGGGGCGGCCTGCGGCTCCCGGCCCTCGACGTTCCCGTGGCCACCTACCTGGGCGAGCAGCACCACGGCGCCGACGGCCACACCTCCGCCTTCGACCCGGGCACGCTGGCCGGCCTCTATCCGACCCACGACGCCTACGTGGCCGCGATGCGGGAAGCCACCGACCGGGCCGTGGCCCAGGGGTTCATGCTGGGCGCCGACCGGGAGGAGTGGATGTCCCGGGTCCGGGCGTCGCCCATCGGGGCCTAGGAGCGCCCCTCAGCCTCCGTAGCGGCGCTCGAAGGCGGTGAAGCCCGCCTCCTGGCGCCACTCCGCCGCCGCTTTGGGGCTGGAGCGGAGCAGGGCGCGGCAGGCCGGTCGGGGCCGGGCCTCACCCGGACGGTTGGCGGCGCAGGCGGGGGCGGGGCGGTGGTCGTCGGGCCCGACCCACAGGTCGGCGCCGGGCAGGAACCCGTGCTGGACGGCGGCCCGGGCCAGGGTCTTGAGCTCCCGGTAGGACAGCCCGTAGGTGGCGGCCGCCTGCTGGTACTGGGCCGTGAGGTCGGAGCGGGAGACGCCCTCGTCGTCGGTGACCAGCGTGACCGGCACGCCGGCCCGGCGGTAGAGGGGGAAGGGGTGCTCGTCGCCCGCCACCCCGAGGATCTGGTCGTTGCTGGTGAAGGCGATCTCGACGAGCACGTGACGTTCCGCCATGACGGCCAGGAGGTCGTCGACGCCGTCCTCGCCGGCGATGTCGACGCCGTGGCCGATCCGGTCCGCCCCCGCGGTCGTCACCGCCTCCCGGATGTGGAAGCGGAGATCGTCGGCCGGGGCCACCTCGGCCGTCAGCTCACCGGCGTGGAGGGTGACGCGGTCCCGGTCGTAGACGTCGCGCAGGAAGCCGACCATCCGCATGTGCAGGCGGTAGTCCCGCAGTGCCACCGGGTCGTCCTCGGGCTGGACCAGGTTGACGCCGACGTACCGGGAGAGCTGCTCCATCAACTCGAAGCCGAGCAGGATCTGGGCGAAGACCACCTCCGGGGGGTTGGCCCGCAGCACCTGGTGGTCGAAGCGGATCGGCAACGTGCAGGCCGGCTGCGCCTCCCTGGTGTCGCAGCGGAGCACGGAGCGGAACTGGGCCAGGATGCCGTCGAGCTCGGCGGACACCTCGTCCACGATCCGGTCCATGGCCCCGTCCGCCAGCATCTCGCGTCGCATCGCCTCGAGGTCGGGGTCGTAGCCGGCTTTCTCGGCCAGGGCCGAGACCTGGGCGCGGCCCAGCGTCATGAGCGGCTCCAGGTAGTACTCGTGCTGGCTGACCGCCCGGGCCGCCACCTCGGCCAGCATCTCGCCGGCGTGGCCGTCGGTCGCCTGGCCGAACTTCCCGAAGGTGGCGAAGAAGTGGTCGTGGCCCGACTCGTCGCCGGGGACGAACCCCTTCATGGACCAGGCGGCGATGACCTCGTCCCGGAAGGCCTCGTCAGCGGTGGTGTCCGAGGCCGGCCGCCGGCCCGGGCCGCACGGCGGCGGCACGGCGACGAGCGTGGCGGCCTCCAGGCAGAGCCCGTCCTCCACCGCGAACCGCAGGAGCGTCTCGGTGGAGGTGGCGCCGGACAGGTGGGTGTGCAGGTCGCCGCCCTTCGGCATGTCCCGCAGGAAGGCGGTCAGGCGGTCGGGTTCGTCGCGGACGGAGTCCAGGTACCGGTCGACGGTGTCGACCCCGGCCGGCGCCGCCACCGGCGGGAGGAGGACGAGCGCGAGGCCGGCGGCGATGGTGAGGACGGTGCGGGGGATGCGCATGGGCGGATGCTCGCGCGCCCGCGCGCCTGACGCCCGCGGATTTCGGGGTCAGGCGGTCGGCTCTCCCGGGGAGGGTCCCTTCCGCCGGCTCAGGTGCTCGCGGATCTGCCGCTGCCGCTCCAGGTCGGCCCGGAGCTGCGTCTGGAGGTCCCGGCCCTCCTCCAGCCTGGCCCGCTCCTCCTCGGTCCGCGGGCAGTCGGGGTGGCGGACGACGCCCTCAGGGTCCCGCCAGCCACTCGGGCGTCCGCAGAAGACGCAGGGCTCGGGCTCACCGAGCGGCTCGAACCCGGCCTTGACCAGCGCGGCGTGGAGCCGGACGACGATGTTCTCCGGGCTCTCCGGGCTGTCGACCAGCTCGTCCCGCCACCGCTCGAAATCGGCGTCATCCATGCCGACAGTTTGCCTGGTGCCGGAGTCCGCCACCTTCTCACCGTGGTGGGCCCACGGTGGCGGGGCTGCGGCGGGGGCGTCGCTGGTGACGGTTGTCCTCATCGGGTCGGGGAGCTTGCTTCCCGTTCGGGGGGCGGCGGCCGCCGGCCCCCGAC
>JBOGFE010000314.1:0-8621 GCA_050741935.1 Acidimicrobiia bacterium
CCGGACGGCGCCGGCGCGTCGCGGCGTTGTTTCGCATCACCTGTCGTTGCGCAGCAACGCCACCGGACGGCGCCGGCGCGTCGCGGCGTTGTTTCGCATCACCTGTCGTTGCGCAGCAACGCCACCGGGCGGGGTGCCGGGCGTTAGGGGAGGCCGGCGTGGGGGACGGGGACGGTGGTGGCGAGGAGGCGGGCCTGGTGGTCGGCGCGGGCGATGGCTTCGACGAAGGTGGGGGCGGCGCACAGGAAGAGGGTGCGGCCGTCGTGACCGCCGAGCATGCAGGCGAAGATGCCGAGGTCGCCGCCCGACACCTCGTCGACGATCTCCCCGCCTTCCCGCACCCGGACGGCCCGGTTGCCGAAGGCGTCGGCGAACCAGATGCAGCCCTCGGCGTCGAGGCAGATCCCGTCGGGCGCCACCTTGATCTGGCTCATGGCACCGCCGAAGTCGGTGGCGGTGGGCACGTCGCCGAAGGACGCCCACACCCGGCGGTTGGTGAGCGACCCGTCGGCCTCGATGGCGAAGGCGGTCAGGCGCTGGCCCAGGGATTCGGCGACGATGAGGGTGGAGCCGTCGGCGGTGATCACCATGCCGTTGGGGAAGAGCATGTCCTTGGCCGCCAGCGTCGAGGTGCCGTCGGGGTCGACCCGGATCAGCTCGCCGGCCGCCGGGTCGGCGCCGCCCATGAGGTCGAAGCCGAAGTTGCCGACGTAGGCGCGGCCCTGGCCGTCGACCACCATGTCGTTGCAGTGCCAGGAGGCCAGGCCGGACAGGTCGGCGTGCTCGACCAGGGTGCCATTGCCCTCCAGGCGCAGGACCCGGCGGTCCTTCATGGACACCACCAGCATGCTGCCGTCGGGCAGCCAGCCGATCCCCGAGGGCTGCTTCTCCACCTTGCACACGGTGGCCACCGCCCCGTCGACGGTGATGGCCGCGACCCGGTAGTTGTAGAAGTCCGACACGTAGATGCAGCCCCGGTGCCAGCGGGGCCCCTCGAGGTAGGACAGGCCCTCGACGATCGTTCGCAGCTCGCTCATGCGCCGAGGCTATCGCCCCGGTCAGTGCTCCTCGTAGGGCTTGTCCCCGTTGTCTTCCAGGCCCTGGGCCAGGGTGTTCCAGGCCAGGGTGGCGCACTTGATGCGCACCGGGAACTTGACCACGCCCTGGAGGGCCTCGAGGTCGCCGAGGCGGACCCCCTCCAGCTCGGCGGCCAGGGCGTCGCCGTCGACCTCGCCTTCCAGGCGGGACTCATGGATGGACATGAGGGCCTTGAAGGCCCGGATCAGGCGGCGGACCTCGCTCACCGGCTTGCCCTTCACCGCCGCCCCCATCATCGACGACGAGGCCTGGCTGATGGAGCAGCCCTGACCGCCGATCCGCACGTCGGCCACGGTGCCGGCCTCACCGTCCAGCTCCAGGTAGAGCACGATCTCGTCGCCGCAGAGGGGGTTGAACCCCTCGAACTTCCGGGCGGGGGGCACGGGCAGCTCACCCCGGTTCCGGGGGGAGCGGTAGTGGTCCAGGATGATCTCCCGGTACAGGTCCTCGAGACCGGACATCGGCGGTTCGCTCCTCCTCAGGCGAAGAGCTTCTCGGCGGCGACGAGGGCGTCCACCAGGGCGGCGACGTCGGCCTCGTCGTTGTAGATGTAGAACGATGCCCGGGCGGTGGCGGGGACGCCCAGCACCCGCATGAGCGGCTTGGCGCAGTGGTGACCGGCCCGGACGCAGACTCCCTCGGCGTCGAGCACCTGGGCGATGTCGTGGGGGTGGATCCCCGCCAGCTCGAAGGAGATGACCCCCGAGCGGGCCACGGGCTCGGGCGGGCCGTGCACCTTCAGGCGGTCCTCGAAGCGCTCGGCCAGGGCCTCGAGGGCATAGCCGGTGAGGGCCATCTCATGGTCCCGCACCGAGGCCAGGGTGACCTCGCCGAGGTAGTCGATGGCCGTGCCCAGGGCCACCGCTTCGGCGATGGGCTGCGTGCCGGCCTCGAACTTCCAGGGAACCTCGGCCGGCGTGAACCCGGTGAAGGTGACGTCGCTGATCATCTCGCCGCCGCCCATGAAGGGAGGGATCTCCTCCAGCAGGGCCCGGCGGGCCCACAACACGCCGATGCCCGTCGGACCCAGCATCTTGTGGCCCGAGAAGGCGCAGAAGTCGGCGTCCCAGGCGGTCACGTCCACCCCCAGGTGGGGGGCGGCCTGGGCGGCGTCGACCAGGATGAGAGCCCCGGCCTCGTGGGCGGCGGCGGCCAGGGCGGGAATGTCGTTGATCGTTCCCAGCACGTTGGAGACGCCGGTCACGCACAGGAGCTTGGCGCCGTCCAGCAGGCGGGGGAGGTCGGAGGTGTCGAGGCGGCCGTCGGGGGTGATGGGGACCCAGCGCAGCTCGATGCCCCGCTCGGCGGCCAGCATCTGCCAGGGCACCACGTTGGCGTGGTGCTCCATCTGGGTGAGGACCACGGCGTCGCCGGCGGACAGCTGGGAGCGGCCCCAGCTGTGGGCCACCAGGTTGATGGCCTCGGTGGTGGACTTGGTGAAGACGATCTCGGCCCGCGAGGCGGCGCCGGCATAGCGGGCGACCTTCCCCCGGGCGCCCTCGTAGGCGGCGGTGGCCTCCTCGGCCAGGGTGTACACGCCCCGGTGCACGTTGGCGTTGAGCCGGCGGTAGAAGTCCTCCAGCGCGTCCAGGACGACCGTGGGCTTCTGGGCCGTGGCTGCGGAGTCCAGGTACACCAGCCGCTTGCCGTTGACCCTCCGGTCCAGGATGGGAAAGTCCGCCTTCAGGTGCTGCATCGACGTCGCCCCCCGCGTCGTCATCACGAAACCCCGGCTTGTCGGAAGGCTTCGTAGCCGTCCCGTTCCAACCGCTCCGCCAGCTCCATCCCCCCCGACTCGATGATGCACCCGTCCATGAAGATGTGGACGACGTCGGGGGTGAGGTAGCCCAGGATCCGCTGGTAGTGGGTGATGAGCAGGACCCCCATGTCCGGCCGCTCCTTGCGCACCTCGTTGATGCCGCCGGCCACGATGCGCAGGGCGTCGATGTCGAGGCCCGAATCGGTCTCGTCCAGGACGGCCACGTCGGGCTCCATCAGGGCGAGCTGGAGGATCTCGGTGCGCTTCTTCTCGCCGCCGGAGAACCCGTCGTTCAGGTAGCGGGACATGAACGCCTGGTCGATCCCCAGGCGCCCCATCCAGTCCATGAGGGCGAGTCGGACCTCGAGCACCGACATGTCGAACCCCTTGCGGGCCGACATGGCCTGGCGCAGGAAGTTGATGAGGGTGACGCCGGGGAACTCCTCGGGATGCTGGAAGCCGAGGAACAGGCCCCGCTGGGAGCGCTCCTCGGTGGTGAGGGCGGTGATGTCCTCGCCCTTGAGGAGGATCCGCCCCGCCGTCACCTCGTAGGACGGGCTGGCCAGCAGTGTCTTGGCCAGGGTCGACTTGCCCGAGCCGTTCGGCCCCATGAGGGCGTGCACCTCCCCGGCGGCGACGGCCAGGGACACCCCCTTGAGGATGTCGGTGCCGTCGGTGCCGGCATGGAGGTCCTCGATGAGCAGCGCGGGTTCACGATTCTCAGTCATTGCCTGCGAATTGTAATTCCACTACGCCCGTAGTGGAAAAGGGCGCCTTCCGGAGCGCCACGGCTAGGTTGTGCGCCGTGAAGAAACGGTGGTGTGCCGTGGCCCTGGGACTCCTCGGCCTGGCCGGTTGCGGCGACGACGGCGGGGGCGAAGCGGCCTCGGCCGTCGGCGGCCCCGCCCGCTACTGCGAGATCAGCGAGCGCCTCGACGGGGCCAGTGACGCCCTGATCAGCGAGGATGCGGACACCGACGCCGAGGTCGCCAAGGGCTTCGCCGACCTGTTCAAGGAGTATGGGAAGGACTTCGAGGACCTGGTCGAGGCGGCCCCGGCCGAGATCAAGGCCGACGTGGCCAAGGGCGTGGAGGCCTTCCGCCTGGCGGCCGACGGCGACTTCTCGGGCATGGAAGCGTTCGACGACGCGAAGATCGCCGACTACGACGCCCAGCACTGCCAGTAACCGATGGTCAGCCCGTGGACGTCGGGATCGAGCCCCTCGTTGGGGGCGGGGGGGACGGTCACCCTGGTGGAAGGCCCCGCCTTCTGCATCTCGGGCCGGACCGGGAACATGCACGCCTCCTTCCCCGAGGGCCTCTTCTACCGGGACACCCGCTTCCTTTCGGAGATGGAGCTGCGGGTCAACGGCCAGGTGCCCGAGCCGCTGGCCGCCACCGCCACCGATCCCTTCTCCGCCTCCTTCGTGCTGCGGGATCACCCGATGCGGGGCCGGGCCGACTCGCACCTGGTCGTGTACCGCCACCGGTACGTGGGCCGGGGCATGCGCGAGGACCTGGTGGTGCGCAACTTCGGGGAAGAGCCGGCCTTCTGCGCCATCGAGCTCACCCTGGGCTGTGACTTCGCCGACCTCTTCGAGGTGAAGGAGGGCCGCATCGAGCGGTCCGGCGACTTCGGCCTCGAGTCCGACCGGGCCCGCATGACCTTCACCTACCGGCGGGGTGCCCTCCAGCGGGCCGCCTACATCGACTTCTCCACCGCCCCGAAGATCAACGGCAACATCGCCTCCTACGAGCTGATCATCCCGGCCCGGGGCCAGTGGTCGACCTGCCTTCAGGTCACCCCGGTGATCGACTCGAAGCCCATCGAGCCCCGCTACCGCTGCGGCGTCCCCGTCGACCGGGCCACCCCGGTGGAGCGCCTGGAGGCGTGGCGGCGCCAGCTTCCCGTCATCCGAACCGACAACGACGTCTTCCAGGCCCTCCTGGAACGCTCCACCGAGGACCTCGCCGCCCTGCGCATCTTCGACCCCGACCACCCCGACCGGGCGGTGGTGGCGGCCGGGGCGCCGTGGTTCATGACCCTCTTCGGGCGGGACTCGCTCATCACCTCGTGGATGGCGATGATGGTCGACCCCGACCTCGCCCTCGGCACCCTCCAGACGCTGGCCCGCTTCCAGGGCCGGGACGTGAGACCGCTGACGGAGGAGGAACCGGGCCGGATCCTTCACGAGATGCGCTTCGGGGAGGCGGCCGGCATCTCGCTGGGCGGCGGCAAGATCTACTACGGGACGGCCGACGCCACCCCGTTGTTCGTGATGGTGCTGGGCGAGCTGCAGCGCTGGGGGAACCGCCGGGGCGAGGTCGATGCCCTGCTCCCGGCCGCCGACCGGGCCCTGGAGTGGATCGACCGCTTCGGCGACCGGGACGGCGACGGCTACGTCGAATACGAGCGGGCCTCGGACCGGGGGCTGATCAACCAGGGCTGGAAGGACTCCTGGGACGCCATCCGCTTCGCCGACGGC
This sequence comes from Acidimicrobiia bacterium, assembly GCA_050741935.1. Taxonomy (GTDB): domain Bacteria; phylum Actinomycetota; class Acidimicrobiia; order IMCC26256; family BP-133; genus CAWBJP01. The sequence continues at coordinate 5,343 of JBOGFE010000314.1, forward strand.
CGCCTGGGCCGGCCTCCCCTGGCCATGTGCGAGGTCCAGGGCTACGTGTACGCCGCCTTCGTGGCCCGCAGCCACTTCGCCACCGAGGCCGGCGACCACGTCGCCGCCGAGCGCCTGCGCAAGCGGGCCTCGGCCCTGAAAGAGTCCTTCAACCGGGATTTCTGGCTGCCCGAGCGGGGCTACTTCGCCATGGCCCTCGACGCCGACAAGGTGCCCGTGGACGCGCTGGCCTCCAACATGGGCCACTGCCTGTGGACGGGGATCGTCGACGAGGACAAGGCGCCGTCGGTGGCCCGCCACCTGCTCTCCGAGGACCTGTTCTCCGGCTTCGGGGTGCGCACGCTGGCCGAGTCGGTGAAGGGCTACAACCCCATCAGCTACCACTGCGGGAGCGTCTGGCCCCACGACAACGCCATCACCGCCGCCGGTCTCATGCGCTACGGCTTCGTGGACGAGGCCCACCAGATCATGGAGGCCCAGATCGCCGCCGCCCCCTTCTTCGACAACCGCCTCCCGGAGCTGTTCGCCGGCCTGTCCCGCTCCCAGTTCCGCTTCCCGGTGTCCTACCCGACGTCGTGCTCACCCCAGGCGTGGGCGGCGGCCTCGCCCCTGCTCTTCCTGCGCACACTGCTGCGGTTCGAGCCCGACATCCGCAACGACCTCATCAACCTGGCCCCGGCGGTGCCGCCCTGGGTCGGTTCCCTCAGCCTGGAGCAGATCCCCATCATGGGGGGCCTGCTGTCCGTCCGGGTGACGGGCGGGGAGTGCGAGGTCCTCGAGACCCCCGAGGGTCTGTCGGTGGTGGGCACGCCCCGCCAGGCGACCTTCTAACTAATGGGCGAGGGCGAACCCCGCCCGGGCTAGTAGCCCCGTTCGGCCCACTCGCCGAGGTGGGGCCGTTCCGTGCCGATGGTGGTGTCGAGCCCGTGGCCGGGCAGGACCAGGGTGTCCTCGGGCAGGGGCAGGAGGCGGTTGTCGAGCGAGCGGATGATCTCGGCGAAGGCCTTCGGCGACGGGGTAGCGCCCGGGCCGCCGGGGAAGAGCGTGTCGCCCGAGAAGAGGATCGGCCACCCCTCCAGCGTGAAGCAGACCGACCCGGGGGTGTGCCCGGGGGTGTGGTGGGCGTGGAGGCGCAGGCTCCCCACCTCGATGACGTCCTCGTCGGCCACCACGAAGTCGTAGCCGGGCAGCATGCCGGCGTCGGCCGGGCCCACGCCCACGTCGATGCCGGCGTCGCGGGCGGCCGTCACCGCCTGGATGTGGTCCCAGTGCCCGTGGGTGGTGAGCACCCGGCGCACGTTGGCCGCTCTGGCCACCGGAATGAGGAGGTCGTGCTCGTTGGCGGCGTCGATGATGAGGCCGTCGCCGGTCGTCTTGTCCCGCAGGACGAACACGTTGTTCTCGTACGGACCGACCACAATCTTGTCGATCCGCAGCCGGGCATCCTCGAAGTGAGCCGGTCTGGGCATGCAGGACAAGCTACCCGTCCCGTACCCTGGATGATGCAGGGGAGGAGGTGGCCATGCCGGCAGCCCAGACGCATCAGTGGAAGCCCACGCCGGGTCAGATCGCCCTCATCGAACCGGTGGGGGCATCGCCGGGGCGGGATTGCCTCACCGGGGTCGTGGTCCCCGACGAGCGCATCGTGGTCGACCTGGGCGCGTCCCCGCGCCCCGACGCCGATGTCTCGGAGGTGGTGGCCAGCTTCTTCGCCCCCGAGGCGCTCTACCGCCTCTCGGGCAAGGCCACCCTGGGGGCCGACGGGCTGCTCGTCCTCGACGTGGCCGGCATGGAGCGGGTGCAGCGGCGGAACGCGGCCCGGATCCGGCTGTCCCTTCCGGTGCGGTTGGGGATGGGGGAGCGGGCGGTGCCCACCATCGTGAGCGGCGAGACGATCGACCTCTCCACCGGCGGCTGCCGGGTGACCACCGACCGGCCCTGGCCGGACGACTCGGACCCCGTCCTGTCCATCGACCTGCCCGACGGCGGGGCGGTGGTGACCCAGGCCCGGGTGATCACCGTGGACCTCTCGGGCGACGGCTGGGAGTATCGCCTGGCCTATCCCACCATGGCCGGGGACGACCGGGAACGGCTGTCGCGGCTGGTGGCCCTGGAGGGCTGAAGCGGGCTCCCGAATTTTTCTTGACCGAGCGGTCTAGTAGTAGCCTGCTGTGCTCATGGCTCTTCGCCTGGCGGCTCATCGCGATGCGGCTGGGGGCCCCTGCCCCAGCCGCCCAGTCCCTCCGCTGGCGCTCCGGAGGGCCTGACGTGGATTTCCGGGATTCGCCTGACGAGGCCGCCTTCCGCGACGAGGTCCGCACCTGGCTGGCCGAGAACCTGACCTCGGAGTTCGCGCCCCTCTGCGGCGGGCGCGGCGTCGACCGGGACGAGCACTGGGACCTGGCGCTGGCCTGGGAGCGAAAGCTCGGCGAGGCGGGCTGGATCGGGCTCTCCTGGCCCGTGGCGTACGGCGGGCGGGGGGCGTCCTACGCCGAGCAGGTCATCTTCTCCACCGAGTACGCCCGGGCCGACGCCCCCATCCGGGTCGGGTTCTTCGGGGAGGGCCTCCTCGGCCCCACGCTCGTCGACTACGGAACCGAGGAGCAGAAGCGCCGGTTCCTGCCCCCCATCCTCAAGGCCACCGAGCTGTGGTGCCAGGGCTACTCGGAGCCCAACGCCGGCTCCGACCTGGCCGCCGTGCAGACCCGGGCGGTGCTCGACGGTGACGAGTGGGTCGTCGACGGCCAGAAGGTGTGGACCACCTTCGCCCACCACGCCGACTGGTGCTTCGTCGTCACCCGCACCGACCCCACGGCCCCGCCCCACCAGGGCATCAGCTACCTCCTCGTGCCCATGGACCAGCCCGGCGTGACGGTGCGCCCCCTGCGCCAGCCGACGGGCACGGCCGACTTCAACGAGGTCTTCTTCGACGACGCCCGCACCCCGGCCGACATGGTGGTGGGTGAGGTCAACGGCGGCTGGAAGGTGGCCATGGCCACCCTCGGCTTCGAGCGGGGGACCGCCTTCCTGGGCCAGCAGATCGCCTTCGAGCGGGAGTTCTGGCAGCTGGTCGAGACGGCCCGCAAGGTGGGCGTCGCCGACGACCCCCTCGTCCGCCAGCGCCTGGCCGACGCCTACGCCGGCGTGAAGATCATGGCCTACTCGGGCATGCGCATGGTCACGGCCCTGTCCAAGACGGGCAAGGTGGGCCCGGAGGCGTCCATCGGCTAGCTGTACTGGAGCACCTGGCACAGGAACCTGGGCGAGCTGGGCCTGGAC
>JBOGFE010000315.1:0-3679 GCA_050741935.1 Acidimicrobiia bacterium
TAGGGGCCCCGCTTCACCGGTTCGAGGTCGTCGATGATCTCCATGGCCCGCACCTTCGGCGCGCCGGACACCGTCCCGGCCGGGAAGGTGGCCCGCAGCACGTCGACCGGACCCTGCCCGGGCCGCAGCTCACCCGAGACCTGCGATGTCATGTGCATCACGTGGCTGTAGCGCTCCAGGGTCATCAGCTCGTCGACCTGCTCGGTCCCGAAGCGCACGACCCGCCCGACGTCGTTGCGGGCCAGGTCGACCAGCATGACGTGCTCGGCCCGCTCCTTGGGGTGCTCGATGAGCTCGCCGGCCAGGCGCTTGTCGGCGGCCTCGTCGCGGCCCCGCCGGCGGGTGCCGGCGATGGGGCGGCTGATCACCCGTCCGTCGAGGAGCTGGACCATCGGCTCGGGCGAGGACCCGGCCACCACGATGTCCCCCGTGGCGCCCGGTTCCCGGCCCCGCAGGAAGTACATGTAGGGCGACGGGTTGACCTGGCGCAGCACCCGGTACACGTCGAAGGGGTCGCAACCGAGGTCGAAGTCGAAGCGCTGGGCGAGGACGACCTGGAAGATGTCGCCGGCCAGGATGTGCTCCCGGGCCGCCTCCACCGCCACCTGGTAGGTCCCGCCCGAGAAGCTGGAGGTGATCTCGGGGATGGGCGCCGCCTCCCCGGTCTCCGCCGGCGGGGGGGCGGGCAGGTAGGGAAGGGGGCGGGCCAGGTCCTCCACCAGGGCGTCGAGACGGCCGGCGGCCGCCTGGTAGGCGGCCATGAGCTCGGCTTCGCCCGCCCCGGGGTTCACGAGCACGTTCTCGATCAGATAGAGACGCTGGCGGAAGTGGTCGAAGGCGGCCACGTGCCCGGTGAGGGACATCACCGCGTCGGGCAGGTCCAGGTCGTCGGGGGGGACGTCGGGCAGCGTCTCGATCTCCCGCACCACGTCATAGCCCAGGTAGCCCACGATGCCGCCGTGGAAGGGAGGCAGCTCGGGCAGGCGGGGCGCCCGGAACCGGGCCAGGAGCGCCTCGAGGGCGCCGAGCGCGCCCCGGTCGGTGGGCAGCCCGGCGGAGAGGTCGGGGGAGGGTCCGGACCAGGCCACCGCCCGGCCCCGGGCCACCAGGGTGAGGGCGGGGTCACGCCCGATGAAGGAGTACCGGCCCCAGCGCTCGCCGTGCTCCACCGACTCGAGCAGGAAGCCCTCGCCCGCCCCGACCAGCTTGAGGAACACCGACACCGGGGTTTCCAGGTCGGCCAGGACCTCCCGCCACACGGGCACGACGGTGTGGGTGGCGGCCAGCTCGACGAAGGCTTGGGGACCGGGGTGCAGCGCCAGCTCGGGCACCCGCGTCACGAGTCGCCGAAGCTCCGGTAGAAGCAGGTCCGCTCGCCGGTGTGGCAGGCGCCCCGACCCTCCTGCTCCACCACCAGCAGCAGCGTGTCCCCGTCGCAGTCGTAGTACGCCTCTCGGACCCACTGGCGGTCGCCCGACGTCTCCCCCTTGCACCAGTACTCGTTGCGGGACCGGCTCCAGAACCAGGTGCGGCCGGTCTCGAGCGTCCGGCGCAGCGATTCGGCGTTCATGTAGCCGAGCATCAGGACGTCGCCGTTGCCGGCGTCCTGGACGATGGCGGGCACGAGGCCGGCGGCGTCGTAGCGCACGCGGGCCAGGTGCTCCTCGGAGGTGGTGATGGGAGTGGCGGCCGGAGACGGCTCGGAAGTGGCTGAAATCACGCGCCAATGCTACCGGCGCCCCCTTCCCGCCCCGGCCCCGGATCGCCGGGCCGAAACCGCCCGTTTGCGAGGCGGTGGCGCAGGAACAAAACCGCGGGAAGTCGAACTCACCACGGTCGGGCCTTTCGCGCCCGTCACACAAGTCACACAGGTGGACAAACGCGCCATCAGTGACAAGACTGACCACGAAGCGTAGGGCCCACCCCCGCCCGAACCCCCCAGGAGGACCTGCATGCGGCCGAGCCTTCACCGGTTGACCGCTCGCTCGATGGTGGTGACCGCCCTGGTGGCGGGCGCCCTGGCGACGCCGGCCGGCGCCGCCGTGCCCGACGGCGTGCTCTCCAAGGTCAGCCCCGGCGGTGGGAGTTCCGAGGCCGTCATCGACGACACGGGAACGATCGTCGCCTACCTCCAGGGCCCGACCGGTCACGTGATGGTCAACGACCACGTCGTCCTCTCCGACGCCGGCGCCAAGGAGATCGAGATCTCCGGCGACGGCGCCACCATCGTCTTCTCCACCGACCGGGCCCTGTCGCCGGGGGACGCCAACGCGGCCCGCGACGTCTACGCCATCGGCGCCGACGGCAACGGCCTGCGCCTGGTCAGCACCGGCGCGGCCAACACCGGCGCCTTCTCCCCCTCGGCCAACGGCAACGGCGGCGTGATCGCCTGGTCGGGCGGCGCCCTGGCCGGCAGCGAGCCGCGGCGCATCTTCGTGCGCGACGGCGGCAACGCCCCCGTCGAGGCCCAGATGCCCGGCGGCGTGGCCTGCGACTGCGTGGCCCCCTCCGTCAACCACGCCGGCAGCACGGTCGCCTTCGAGGTCACCGACGCCGGCGTGTTCGTGTGGCGCCGGGGTGTGGCCGCCGAGAACATCGCCCCCAAGGGGGCCTCCCGCCCCTCGCTCAGCGGCACCGGCCGGGTGGTCGCCTACCAGTTCCTGAACAACATCAACGTGTTCTACATGGACACCCACGAGAGCACGCTGGTGCCGGCCGACGGGCTCAACCCGTCGCTGTCGGCCGACGGCAACGTGGTCGCCTTCCAGGCCTCGGGCGCCCTGGGCAACGACGCCAACGGCGAGGACGACGTGGCCGTGTGGGACCTGCCCGGCCGGCGCCTGATCCCGGTCAGCACCCGGACCGACGGGGTGACGGGCAACGGGGGCAGCTTCCAGCCCTCGATCAACAGCGACGGTGGCCGGGTGGCCTTCGAGTCGATGGCCGGCGACCTCATCCCCGGCGACGGCAACGGCCTCGTCGACGTGTTCCTGCGCATCCCGGGCACGGGCGCGGTGGCGCCGGTCTGCTGTGACCCCGGCGCCGGCGGCGGACCCGCCATCCCCGACATCCCCGACATCCCCGGTTCCTACTGGCTGGTGGCCTCCGACGGCGGCATCTTCTCCTTCGCCGGCCCCGAGGGCGTCCGGGCGCCGAAGTTCTTCGGCTCCACCGGTGACGTCAAGCTGAACCAGCCCATCGTCGGGATGACGGCCCACCCCAGCGGCCAGGGCTACTGGTTCGTGGCCTCCGACGGCGGTGTCTTCACCTTCGGGGCGGCCAAGTTCTTCGGCTCCACCGGGAACGTGAAGCTCAACAAGCCCATCGTGGGCATGGCCGCCACGCCTTCGGGCAACGGCTACTGGCTGGTGGCCGACGACGGCGGCATCTTCAGCTTCGGCGACGCCAACTTCTTCGGCTCCACCGGGGCGGTCAAGCTCAACAAGCCCATCGTGGGCATGTCCTCCACCCCCTCGGGCAACGGCTACTGGCTGGTGGCGACGGACGGCGGCATCTTCAGCTTCGGCGATGCCACCTTCATGGGGTCCACCGGCGACGTGAAGCTCAACAAGCCCATCATCGGGCTGGCGGCCCGGCCCCAGGGCGACGGCTACTGGCTGGTCGCCTCCGACGGCGGCATCTTCTCCTTCGGCCGGGCGCCGTTCCTGGGCTCGACCGG
>JBOGFE010000316.1:0-6284 GCA_050741935.1 Acidimicrobiia bacterium
ACACGTCGCCGTCCTGGTCGGCCACCTCACCCAGGGCCAGGCCGGCCCGCAGTTCGAGGGGCACGCCGGCGGTTCGGCCGTGCACCTCGGTGGCCTGCTGGGCGGCCACCGCCGCGGCCAGGGCGTCGACGGCGGAGCCGAAGGTGGCCATGATCCCGTCGCCGGTGGTCTTGACCAGGGTGCCGTGATGGGTCGACACCACCCGACCCAGCCGGGCGAAGTGCTCGGCCCGCAGTTCGTCGAAGGCGGTGTCGCCCAGTCGTCCCATGAGCTCCGTCGACCCGACCAGGTCGGTGAACAGCACGCAGGCCATCCCGCCGGCCATGTCAGGCGGCCCCCTCGGCTTCCACGGGCTGGGGCGGGGGCCCCGGCCGGCGCCGGCCCGGGCGGAAGCGCTTCACGCGCTCGAGGAGCTCGGGGGTGATGAACCCCTGGGGGAAGAACACGCAGCTCAGGGCGAGCAGGACGCCGTAGATGATGAGCCGCCCGTCCCGGAGGAACTGGGCCGCCCACTCGGGCAGGAATTCGCTGTTGGCCCGCTCTCGGAGCCACTCGGGCAGGTAGGTGAGAGCCATGCCTCCGGCGATGGGGCCCCAGAACGTGCGGGATCCGCCGATGAGGACGAACGACAGGTAGACGATGGAGGCGTCGAAGGTGCCCTGGCGGGCATTCCAGCTGTTGATCAGGTGGGCGGCGACGACGCCGGCCAGGCCGGCCAGCACCCCGCCGATGACGAAGGCCCGCACCTTGGACCGGGTGGTGTCGATCCCCATGGCCGCGGCGGCCAGCTCGTCCTCCCGGATGGCGGAGAAGGCCCGGCCGGTCCGGACCCGCTCCAGGCGCCAGGTGAACAGCCCGGCGGCCAGGAGCAGCGGGCCGGCCAGCCACAGGTAGGAGAGCTTGGTGCCGAAGGGCTGGGGGATCTGGAAGATGCCGATGGCCTTGCCCGTGATCTCCAGGTTGAGGGACACCACCCGCAGGATCTCGACGAAGGCGATAGTGGCCAGGGCCAGGTAGATGCCCGACAGGCGCAGGGCGGACAGGCCGACGACCACGGCCAGGGCCCCGGAGAGCACCCCGGCCACCAGCATCTCCACGAGCACCAGGGCCACGGGGTAGGTCCCGTCGGTGGCGAAGGTCCTGGTCGACATGATGGCGGCCACGTAGCCGCCCAGGGCGTAGAAGCCGGGGCTGGCCAGGGACAGCTGCCCGGCCATGAGGGGCAGGTAGAGCGACAGCCCGAGGACCGCCCCCAGCACCATGGTGACGATGAGCGAGCCGTAGGAGTTGAGGTAGTCCACCGGCCCCGGCCGCCCGTCAGACCTTCTGCACCTGGGAGCGGCCCAGCAGCCCCTGGGGGCGGATCAGGAGCATGACGAGCAGGACCACGAAGGCGACCGCCTCCCGGTAGGCCACCTGGGCGTCGGGCACGAACGCTTCGGCCACGCCGATCACGAGGCCGCCTACCACCGCCCCGGGGATGTCGCCCAGGCCGCCGAGCACGATGACGGCCAGGCCCTTCAGGCCGAAGGCGATGCCGAAGCTGGGCCCGGCGATGCCCACCGACATGGCGATGAGCGTGCCGGCCAGGCCGCCGAGCACGCCGGAGATGAAGAACGACAGCCGCACCAGCCGGTCGGTGTCGATGCCCAGCAGCCGGGCGGTGTCGGCGTCCTCGGCCACCGCCCGCAGGCCCTTGCCGATCCGGGTCCGGTTGATGAGGAAGGTGAGGGCCACCACGATGACCATGGAGACGAAGAAGATGACGACCTGCACGGTGCGGATGGCGGCCGGCCCGATCACGGTGCGGTTGGGCAGGTCGCCCAGGGGGTCCTGGTAGGAGTAGTTCTCCGCCCCGAAGAGGTACTGGACGATGTTGACCACGGCGATGGCCACACCGAGCGACGACACCAGGGTGAGGAGCGGGTCGGAGCCCCGTTTGCGCAGGGGCCGGAAGGCGACCTGCTCGACCAGGATGCCGAGGAGGCCCGCGCCCAGCGCCCCGCCCAGCAGGGCCAGCCAGAAGGGCATCTCGAAGGGCAGGGCCGAGTTCTTGAGCAGCCCGTTGAACCCGAAGCGGGCCCCGGTGAGGGCGTAGGTCATGTAGGCGCCCACGGTGAAGATGGCGGCGTGGGCGAAGTTGATCACCCGCAGGATGGAGAAGACGAGCGTGTAGCCCAGGGCAAAGATGGAGTAGACGCTGCCGATGGCCAGCCCGTTCAGCAGCTTCTGGAGAAAATCCCGCACCTCAGGGCCGCATCACCGGACGAAGGTGAACTCGCCGCTCTTGCCGTCGTCAGCCATCTTGATCTGGGCCACGTAGAACTTGTCCTGGATGATCTCGCCCTCGGGGTCGAAGGCGATGGGCCCGAGCGGCGTCTCGTACTTGAGCGTCAGCAGCTTCGTGTTGAGGTCGGTGCGCAGCGCCTTCACGTCCATGTCCTTGATGGGTTTCTCCTGGTCGAGGGCGCGCAGGGCCTCGACGAAGACCTGGACGGCGGTGAAGGTCTGGGCCGAGAACTGGGGCGGCTGCTTCTTCTGCTCGGCCTTGTACGCCTCCAGGAACTCCTTGTTGATCTCGTTGTCGTAGGCCGGGCTGTAGGCCTGGGCGATGAGCACCCCGTCGCACTCGGCGCCGCACACCGGGAAGACGTTGGTGGTGTTGAGGCCGTTGCCGCCGATGATGAGGCCCTCGTAGCCCAGCTCCCGCAGCTGCTTGACCAGGTTGCCGCCGTCGGCGGCCAGGCCGGACACGATGATCAGCTCCGGCTTCTTGCCCAGCATGGCGTTGGCCTGGGCCGTGAAGTCGGTGTCACTGGTCTGGAAGGTCTGGACGGTGGCCAGGTTGAGGCCCTTGGCCTTCACCGTCTCCTGAAAGGTCCCCGTCTCCGAGCTGGAGAAGGCGTCGTTCTGGGCGTAGGCCACCGCCACCGTCTTGATGTTCGGGTTGACGGTCAGGGCCTGCTCGACGGCCAGGGGGGCCACCACCGCCACGGGGGCCGAGACCCGGGCGATGTAGTCGCCCAGCTGGGGGATGCCCTTGGCCGTGTTGGAGGGGGCGAGCACGGGCACGCCGGCCCGCTCCGCCTCGGGGTCGGCGGCGTTGGCCTGCTGGGAGAGGGTGGGGCCGACGATGCCGACCACCCCCTTGCCGATGAGGGCGTTGAAGGCGTTGATGGCCCCGTTCTCGTCACCGCCGGTGTCCTCGAAGATCAGCTGGATGGGCCGGCCGTTCACGCCCTCCTTGCAGTTGAAGAAGGTCTCGGCGATCTTGGCCCCGATGACCTCCTCCTGGCCGAGGAGGGCCACCGGGGAGGTCTGAGCCACCCCGATGCCGATCGGGATCGGATCACCCTCGAGCTTGGGGCAGTCGGACTCGACCTCCTCGCCGGCCGCGGTCTCACCACCGGTGTCGTCCTCGGAGCCGGCTCCGCAGCCGGCCAGCAGCAGCACGCTCCCGACCAGCGCCACGAGCAGTCGTGCGCGGCGTCCCATGGCTCCCCCTTGTGCGCGTTGGTAAGGCGGCATCACGCTACCTGTCGGCACCACGACGCGTCAGCCGGGAGCGACGATCACCAGGCGACGAGGCTCACGTCCCCGAGGCGCATGACGGTGGTGAACCCGCCGCCGCTGCGCCGGAGCACCTCGCTGTCCTCGCTCACGAAGAGCTGATGGCGCCCGGAGCGGTCGTAGACACCGCGGGTGGCGGTGAAGGGCAGGTCGAGGGTGCCCTTGACCTCGCCGGTGGTCCGGTGGCGGACGGAGAACCGGGTCCCGCCGTCGGCCTCGGGGAGGGCTTCGATCACCCCGATGAGCCCGTCGTAGGCCCGGTAGCCCGTCAGGTACAGGCTCCGGCCCGGCTCGGCCGCCAGCACCCGGCTGTCGTCCAGGCTCCGGGCGGTGGCGTCGACGACCCGGATGCGGGCGGCGTTGTCCACGTCGCTCGGCCCCATGGTGCGGGACTCGAAGGCCACGGCGGTGTGGTCGGTCCAGGAGAGCCGGCCGGGATATTCGTCGAAACCGGTCGCCCGCTCGGGCGTGTGGACCGCCCCGGTCTCCAGGTCCTGGATCGAGATCGTCTGGAGGGGGCCGATCTGCCAGGCCAGGAATCTGCCGTCGGGACTCACCTGCGGGTAGGCGCCGTTGGCGATGAACTCGGGCTCGCCGCCGCCCGTGGGGATCCGGTAGAGGTTGCCCACCGCCGGTTCGGGGCCGGTGCTGTACCAGGCGGTCCGCCCGTCGGGCGAGACGGTGAGCCCGTCGATGAAGGGCCAGAACTGCCGGTCCTCCTCGGTCCCGTTCTCGGGGTAGTCGCCCAGGTCGACCAGGGTGCGCCGGACCTGCCCGGTGGCCGTCTCCACCACCACCAGCTCGGTGGCGTGGTCGCGTACGGCCAGGAACGTCTCGGGCAGGGGTCCGGGCGCCGGAGCGGTGGTGGCGGTGGTGTCCGGCCCCTCGCCGGGGACCGGGGTCTCGGACGCCGGAGGCTCGGTCACCACCTGCTGGGCGCCTTCCCCGCCGGTGAGGGCGACGATCCCCATCACGCCGGCGGTCACGGCGGCGGCGGTGGCCAGGGCCGGCATCAGCCCCCGGCGGCGGGGCCGGGTTCCGGTGCGGCTGCGGATCCGGGCCCAGGCGTCGGGCGCCGGATCGACGGCGGCGGCCCGGGCGGCGAGGGCCCCGCGGAGGCGGTCTTCGATGGTCACGAGCGCTGCTCCAGTCGGGCGGTGAGGGCGGCCAGGCCCCGGGAGGTGTGGGTCTTGACCGATCCGGTCGAGAGCGAGAGGGCGGCGGCGATATCGGCTTCGGACAGCCCCAGGTAGAAGCGCAGCACGAGGCACTCCCGCTGGCGGCGGGGGAGTGCGTCCAGCGCCACCAGCACCTCCCGGTGGTCCTCGGAGACGACGGCTTCCTCCTCGGCGCCGGGACCGGGCGGGGGAGGCAGCGGCGGGTGCCGGCGGGCGACCCGGTAGCGCCGCAGCCGGGACCGGGCCAGGTTGACCACCGTGGTCCGCAGGTAGGCGAGCGCGGCCTCGGGCCTCCGGAGGCGGGGGAGGGCGCCATGCAGCTTCACGTAGGCGTCCTGGACGATCTCCTCGGCTACGCCGGCGTCGCCCAGGAGCAGCGTGGCGGTCCGCACCAGCGGGCCGTGATGGGCGCGGAACAGGTCGGCGAGGACGGCGTCGGGGTCGGACGCGGGAGGGGTGAGCGGCGGGTCAGCCATGGTGATTGCCATCACCTTGTCTAGACGCTCACCGTGGCACCAGGGTTGACATACGTCCCCCAAGATGGCGACGGGACGTGCTGTTACACTCCGCCCCGCGTCGGCGCTGGAACGCGGCTTCGGGGGACGGATGCCCAAGCTCCATCTCGTCGGAATCACTCCCGACCACAAAGGTCTTCTTCTCTCCGAGCACGCCCGCTCCAAGCGCGGCGATCTCGTGCTCGAGATCGACGACAAGCTGCTCGATGCCATCGATCGGGCCCACCGGCTGCTCATCAAGGAAGAGGGCCGGGGCATCGAGTCCGCCGCCCTGCCCTCCAAGCGCCTGGACGCCTTCGAGGGCACGTCCGGCGCCCGGCTCTCACCCCGGGAGATCCAGCACCGCCTGCGGATGGGCGAGTCGGTCGCCGCCCTGGCCCGGTCGTCGGGGACCGACGAGGCCTGGATCGACCGCTTCGCCGCACCGGTGCTGGCGGAGCAGGCCCGGGTTGTCGACCGGGCCACGTCGATGCTTTATACGAAGCCCCGGGTCGGGCCCTCCGCCGTGCCGCTCGGCCAGGCGGTGGCGGCCAACGTGTTCGACAAGGGCGCCGACCTCAGCGCCGAGGAGCTCGACGAGGCCTGGGTGGCGTACATGCGCCCCGAGGGGATGTGGTGCCTCTCCTTCTCGTTCTCCTTCAAGGGCCGGCGCCATCTGGCGGAGTGGGACGTGGATGTGGCCACGCAGGAGCTGACGGCCCGCAACAAGCTCGCCGGCGAGCTCGGCTACCGGGAATCGGGCCGGCGGGTGCGGGCCCCCGAGGTCGTGCCGGCGCCGCCGGCGGCGAGGAAGCGCCCGCCGGTCAAGAAGACGGTGGTGAAGAAGGCGGCCCCCCCCAAGGTGGCAGGCAAGCCGGCGGCGAAGCCCCGGGCCGGCGCCCGGCCCGTCCCCCAGACCCTGCCCGGTACGGGCAGTGAGACACCGTCTCCGGCGCCCTCCCCGGCCTCGAAGGCCGCGGCTGCGCCACCCGCCGCGCCGAAGGCACCGGCGGCCACGACGCCGAAGGCGCCGGAGTCGCCG
>JBOGFE010000317.1:0-3871 GCA_050741935.1 Acidimicrobiia bacterium
GGGTGGGGACGGCACCGGGGGCGAGGCCGGCGGGGAGGTCTCCGGCCTCGGCCACCGCCGGCGGGATGCCCCCGGGCCAGCCGGCGGCGGCGACCAGGTGGGAACGTTCCTTGAGGATCCGCCGGCGCAGCTCGTCGATGCCGAGCGTGTCGACCAGCCACTTCATGCGGGCCCGGAGCTTGTTGTCGCGGTTGCCGTCGTGGTCGAAGGTGCGCAGCGCCGCCTCCAGGGTGGGGAGCAGGTCCTCCCGGGCGGTGAAGGGCTCCAGGGCGAAGGCGGGATGGGGGTTGGCGCCGAGCCCGCCGGCCAGGAAGACCCGAAAGCCCGCCTCGGTGGTCCCGTCGGGCCGGGGCCGGTTGACCGCCACCACACCCACGTCGTTGAACATGGCCTGGCCGCAGTCGGTGGCACAGCCGGAGAAGTTGATCTTGAACTTGCGGGGCAGGCGCTGGGCGTAGGGGTGGCGCAGGAAGTGCCGGAAGGTCGCCTCGGCCCAGGGGCTGATGTCGAGTACCTCGTAGGGGCAGGCGCCGGCCAGGTGGCAGCCGGTGACGTTGCGGACGGTGTCGCCGCACGCCTCCCGGGTGGAGAGGCCGACGGTGCCCAGGTCGCGCATCAGGTCGACGATCCGGTCGAGGGCCACGTAGTGGAACTGGACGTTCTGGCGGGTGGTGATGTGGCCCCAGCCCCGGGAGTACCCGGTGGCCAGGTCGCCGAGCATGTCGAGCTGGTCGGGGGTGAGCGACCCGTAGGGGATCTTCACCCGCACCATCTGGTTGGTTCCGCCCTGGCGCTGCCCGTAGATGCCGTCGCCGAGGCGGAAGACCCGGAAGCGCTCCTCGTCCAGCTCGCCGGCCCGGTAGGCGACCAGCATGCGCTCGAACTTGTCGATGTCGGCGGCGATGCCGGCGTCGATGGTGCCGGCGTCGATGGTCGTGGCGTCGATGGTGCCGGCGTCGATGGTCGTTTCCACGGTGGTGCTCATGCCACGGCCTCCTGTCGGGTTCCGGTCCCGGCGACCGTCCGGCGGACGATGGTGCGGACCTCGTCGAGGCGCCCGGCCCGCACGAGGCCGGCCAGGTCGGCGTCGAGGGCCTCCGCCCAGCGGCCGGCCCAGGTGGGGAAGTCCACGTCCCGGCGGGTGGCGAGCAGCTCGGCCCGCAGCTCGCCCAGCAGGTCGGTGAGGACCCCGAGCTCGGGCCCCAGGCGTTGGGCCAGCTCGGCCTTGAGGTGCTTGGCCAGCGCCGGGGAGCGCCCGCCGGTGGAGATGGCCACCACCAGGTCGCCCCGGCGCAGGACCGAGGGCGCGGCGAAGTGGCAGTGCCCGATGTCGTCGACGGCGTTGCACAGCACCCGCTCGGCTTCCGCCTCGGCGAAGATCGCCCGGTTGAGGGTGGGGTTTCCGGTGGCGGTGATGACGAGGAAGGCGCCGGCCAGGTCGCCCCGCCGGTAGGCCGCCGGGGCGATCACGGCCATGTTCGCTCCCGCTTCCAGCAGCCCCGCCACCTTCTCCTCGGCCAGCGTCCCCTGGCCGACGACCACGCAGCGGCGGCCGGTCAGGTCGAGGGCGACGGGGTAGGCGAAGGCCATCACCGGCTCCCGGAGATGGTCACGGGCTCGGGCGACGCCGGTTCCGGCCGGTGCAGGCCGCACTCCGACTTGTCCGTCCCGGCCCAGCGCCCCTCCCGGCCCGTCCCCGGGAGCGTGCACGGGGCGCAGCCGATGGAGGCGTAGCCCTGGGCCCGGAGCGGGTTGACGGGCAGGTCGTGGCGGGCCACGTAGCGCTCCACGTCGGCATCGGTCCAGGTGAGGAGCGGATTGACCTTGACCAGGCCCCGGGCGGCGTCCCACTCCAGCGCCCGGGCCCGGGCCCGGGCCGGCGTCTCGTCCCGGCGCAGGCCGGTGACCCAGGCCGCCTTGGTGGCCAGGTAGGCCTCCATGGGGCCGACCTTGCGGGCCGTGCAGCAGGCGTCGAGGCCGTCCCGGTCGTAGGTCGCCGCGCCCGGTTCGGGGCGCAGGGCCACGAGGTTCAGGTCGTAGCGGGCCTGGAGGTGGCGGGCCGTGGCGAGCGTCTCGGGAAAGTGGAACCCGGTGTCGAGGAAGAAGACCTCGACCCGGGGATGGTGGCGGACGGCCAGGTCGACGACGACGGCGTCCTGCATGGAGCAGGCCACGGCGATGGCGGGCGCGAACCGGCCGATGGCGTAGGCCAGGATCGCCTCGGCCGGGGCATGGTCGAGGTCAGGGAGGTCGACCGGGGCAGCGACGAAGTCGACGGACATGGAGGCGGAGGTCCTTCCGGGAGGAGGTGGCCGCCCGAGACGGAAGCGTGCGGGCGGCGGGGGCGCAGCCGGGCGAGTGGCTCAGGCGGCTGCGAAGGGGCCGCGACACATCTCGTCGTGGCCCTCGTGGGGCGTACGGCCCATGAAGATGGTCGGCGCTCCGCGCTCCCGGATCATCACCAGGCACGCTACCGCGGCCGGCCGCAATTTACCAGTAAACAGGTCGGAAATTTTTCCGACCAAACTGGTCGGATTTTGCAGGTGAGGGTTTTCTCCCCTCGGGGACAGTGTTGCCGCCGCCCCCGAACGTTCAGGATGAGCGCCAGGATGAGCAAGGGAGATCGCGTGCTGGGGCTCAGGTTCATGTTCAAGTGGTTCTTCGTCGGCGCGGCCGGCGGTGTGCTCCTCGTCGGCGGGCTGACCCACCTCCGGGGCGATGACGCGGTGGGGGTGCGGACCGATGGTCCGGCCCCGGCGGCGCCTCCCTCCGTGAGCGCTTCGTCCGCCGCCGCGTCGTGGACGGGACGGGCGGTGCAGGGCTTTCCGCCGGATATGACGGTGCAGGACGTGGCCGTCAGCGAGGCGGGCGTGTTCGTGGCCGTCGGCGCCGAGGCCGGGGAGCACTGGTCCGACGGGGAGTCGCTCGTCATCTGGCGTTCGCCGGACGGCGTGTCCTGGCGGGAGGTCTTCCGGCGCCGGGATCACCTCGGTGACGGCGACGGCTACGTGGGTGTCCAGACGGCGGTGGTGGCCCACCCCGACGGGTTCGCGGCGGTGGCCTCCGACTGCGAGGGCCGCTGCCTGCCGGTCGGAGTCCACTCCCGGGACGGGGAGACGTGGACCGAGGTGCCCATCCCCGTCGGGCTCGCCGGCGACAAGGCGACGGCTGAAGGATCAGCCGGCGGCCGGACGGGAACGCCGGTCGGGCCCGGCCGCGTGGTGCTCGGCAGCCCGGAGTACACGCTCCATGGCGCCGAGGTGCTCGACCTGGTGGCGATTGGCAGCCGCCTGGTGGGTGTCGGCTGGTCGGAGGCCGCCGGTCCCGCCCACACCGTCAAAGCCGTCTGGCTTTCGGACGACGGCGGCCGCCGCTGGCGACAGGCCGACAATGGCGCCATCCCCGGCCCGGTGCATGACCGAGACCAGTTGGACAAGGTCGTGGTCGCCGGCGACCGGCTGGTGGCCGGAGGCGGCAACCGGTGCTGCTACGGCCAGGCCGTCTCCGAAGTGTGGGTCTCCGACGATGCCGGTGATCGCTGGTACCCGGTTCCCTTCCCGGACGGGAAGCCGATCAGCATCTCCGACCTGGCCCCGGCCGGGGACGGTGCGGTGCACGTCGTCGGGTGGTTCGACGAATCCGGCGCCGGCTGGGGCGAGGAAGCGGTGCACTGGCGCCTGTCGGCCGACGGCCGCTGGGAGAGCCTCCCGGCGCCGCCCCCCGGACGATTCCTCGCCGGCCCAGACGGCCTGGTGGTCGTGGACGCCGACCCGTTGTCAGATGCCGCGCCGGGCCGGCTCCGGCTCTTCCAGTCGACCGACGGCCGCCAGTTCCGACTGTCCCGGATCTCGGACCGCGCCGAGAACCTGCA
>JBOGFE010000318.1:0-2958 GCA_050741935.1 Acidimicrobiia bacterium
GGTGCTCCTCGACGAACTGCGAAGACGGCACCAGCCCAACCGGGCCGGAAAAGACCGCCACCTCCGCCGAGCAATCGACGGCAGCCTAAGAACGTGCAACCCATGCACACTCAATGGCAACGGTCCACGAGCGACTCGTCGTCGGCGACCCGAACCGCGTGAGAGTTCTCGACAGGCCCTGCGGCCCGACACCATCCCCGGATGTTTCGGATTTCGACTGCACCGACCGACCGACCAGGGGGTACCGAAGTGGTGGACCAGCCGAGGAGGCCCGTCGGCCGAGTCGTTCGGCGGAGGCGGCCTCCGGTCATTCGTGGGGTACGGCGACACGCCAGAGGCGATCGATCGGGAGGGCCCACATGCCGGGAGCGAAGGAAAGCACGGCGGTGCCGGTGTGGAACACGACTCCGAGGTGGAACCGGTCCCCGGCCTTAGCGGCGAGATGGCGGAGGTGGCGGAAGTCGTCGGCCCGGACCGTAGCGGCGGCCTTCACCTCGATGCCGACGAGACGACCGTCTGCGGCTTCGAGCACGCCGTCCACTTCCACTCCATCCCGCGTCCGGTAATGGAGGAGCTCGGCTCTGACATCGGACCACGTGAGTTGACGTGCCAGTTCACTCAACACGAAGTTCTCGAGTAACGCCCCGAAAGTGGCGGGCTGCTTCGCCAGCCTCGACTCGGTCAGGCCGAGCAGGTGAGCCGCGATTCCCGTGTCCACCACCACCAGCTTCCGCTGGCGGGTCGCCCGCCTGGCCGTGCCAGACGACCATGCCGGCCACCGCTTCACGAGGAACACCGCCTCGAAGAGGGACACGTACCGCTCCACCGTCGTCCCCACGAGTCCGGCATCGCGGGCCACACCATCGATGGACAACGGCTGAGCGGCCCGGCCCGCCAGCAGGCGCATCACCCGGCGCAAGTCGTCGCGCCGGGTGATCTCCGATACCTGACTGACGTCACGGTCGATGAGATCGTTCACATACGCAGCGAAGAAGTGTTCCCGCCGCCCGGGAGACCGCACCACGGCCTCGGGGAAACCCCCGCGCAAGACCCGCTGCCGGTAGTCGAGGTCCGGTTCGGGCTCGGGGACGAGAGGCAGGCTCTCGGGCCCGTCACCGGGCTCGGCGTCGAACACTCCGTCGACGAAGGCCTCCTCGAGCCGCCCGATCTCACCTTGTGAGAGAGGCCACAGCTCCACCGTTTCGCTCCGTCCCACCAGCGCGTCAGGGAGATGCCGAAGCCCAAGCAGCCGGGCAGATCCGGTCAGGAGGAACTGCCCGGGATCGGGCTTGACGTCGACCACCGCCTTGATGGCGAGGAAGAGATCGGGGACTCGCTGTACCTCGTCGAGCGCCAGAAGCCCGGTGTGAGCGACGAAACCGTCCGGATCCCCCCGGGCAGCGTCCCGCTCGTCGGCCCGGTCGAGCCGACGTTCACGAGCTCCCGGAACCCCCCGGATCAGCTGACGGACCAAGGTCGACTTCCCCACCTGCCGGGCGCCGATGACCGCCACCACGCGCGTGTCCGACAACGCTGCCGACACGACCTTCGACGCACGACGGGGCAACAGCCGACTCACACCAACATCCTACGTGCGCACGCTGGATCTGCCGCAGCATCGACGAAGGATTTGCCGCCACCTCCGCGCTGGATCTGCCGAGAGAAGCACGCAGGATTTGCCGCATGCACCATGTGGTGTCGAAGCCGGACGAGGAAATGACGCCGGAAA
This sequence comes from Acidimicrobiia bacterium, assembly GCA_050741935.1. Taxonomy (GTDB): domain Bacteria; phylum Actinomycetota; class Acidimicrobiia; order IMCC26256; family BP-133; genus CAWBJP01. Next base: position 1,730 of record JBOGFE010000318.1, read on the forward strand.
GGGTCGCGGCCGTCCTGGTCGACGAGGACTCCAAGCACGTCGCCTGAGCGGTGACCGCGCAACTCTGCGACGTCAACGTCTGGTTGGCCCTGGCCCTATCGGGTCATGCCCACCATTCCGCCGCCCGCCAATGGTTCGAATCGATCGAAGGCTCGGACCAGGTGCTGATCTGCCGGTTCACCCAGCAGTCCTTCCTCCGCTTGCTCACCAACGCCGCCGTCCTCGCCCCCTACGGCAACAAGCCGCTCACGAACACCGCGGCCTGGGCGGCGTACGAATCATTGCTGGCCGACGACCGCATCGACTTTCGCCCCGGAGAACCGCCCGGGCCAGGGCGTCGGCCATGGCCCTGCTGGTGTGGGTGGGGACGAACACGCCGTCGGGCACAACCAGGGCGAAGGGGCCCGTGCGACCCCGCCGCTCGATCGTGGGCGGCGCCAGGGCAGGAGGGTCGGGTGGGTCGATAGGTGGCACCACCTACTCCTACCAGAGCGGCGCCGGATGCGGGGTGGATCGTCCGGCCCGCCCCCGGGTAGACCGCTAGAGGCGGCGGGTAAGTTGGCGCCGTTCGAAGGCCACCCGGAGATTGGGATCTCGCCGAGCGGCGGGCGCCGCTGCGTTTCTGGGCACGCGGATCGGCCCTTAAGTGGAAATCGGCATGCCCGGAATCGGGATCACGCTCACCTCACTGGTTCGTTCTCCAGGATCACCCCGGTTGACATATTTAAGAGAAGTGCTTAAATATGAGGCGGCGCCGGACTCCGCCGGCCCGACCAACCGATACGAGGTGGAGCATGGACACGCTGAAGCTGTTGTCTCAGACGTTCGAATCGACGGGTCGCATCGTGGCCGGCGTCCGGCCCGACCAGATGGACGCGCCCACCCCCTGCGGCGAGTGGGATGTCCGGGCGCTGCTCGACCACGCCATCGGCGTCATCGCCGGCTTCGCCGCCGCCGCCAGCCGGGCGGACTCCCCGGGGGAACCCCCCGCCATCGGCGACAACCCCCAGCCCGCCTTCGACGCCGCCGCCCGGGCCACCCTCGACGCCTGGCACCGTCCCGGCGCCCTGGAGGGCATGTGCACACTCGCCCACGGGATCACCCTCCCCGCCGAGGTCGCCGCCGGCATCAACTTCGTCGACACGCTGGTCCACGGCTGGGACCTGGCCCGGGCCACCGGTCAGGACAGCACCCTCGACCCCGAGCTGGCCACCGCCGCGCTCGAGATC